>CAJXLG010000028.1 GCA_913055885.1 uncultured Rhodospirillales bacterium | reverse complement strand
CGACTCCGCCGCGGCGGCGGGCTCCGTCTCCGGGTCGGCGGGCCCGGCCTCGACTTCCGCCGTTTCGCCGGCCGCTCCGTCTTCCCCGCCTTCCTCGCCCTCCAGGTGCTCCTGCAGGGCACTGAACTGAAGGCCGAAGTTCACCGACGGGTCGTTGAAGCTGGTGATGGCGCTGAACGGCACGATGAGCCGCGCCGGGTTGCCCCCGAAGGTGAGCGTCACGCCGAAGCCGGTCTCGTCCACGTCCAGGTCCCAGAAGCGGTGCTGCAGCACGATGGTCATTTCCTCGGGATACTGCGCCCGCAGCGCGCCCGGGATCTCCACCCCTTCGTGCGTGGTGTCGAAGCTGACGTAGAAGTGGTGGTCGCCATGCAGGCCGTGTTCGGCCGCCTGGCGCAGGCTGTCCCGGACCACCCCGCGCAGGGCGGTATCCACCATCTGATCGTACCGCAGGTATTCTTGCTCCATGGTCCCCTGGCTTCTTGCTGGCGTGGGGAAGGTGGAGGGGCTTCTGTTGCCCGGTGCCCCTCCGGGACCGCGCTTACCGCATGTTATGCAGCAGCGAGCGCCACGTCGTTGTCGTTGGCACCTGTGAAAACGGCCCGATAACGGCGGTACCATGCCGAGTACAACCTGTGCCTTTACTGCGCGCGTCGAACCTGGCTCGCCCCCATAGGGGGAAAGAGGAATTGGTGGAGGCGCCGGGTACTGCCCCCGGGTCCGCGTCGCCTATTCCGCACAGGGTTTAGCACCATAGCCGGGTCGTCACCCGACAGGCCTCAATATAAGGCGTGGGGACCGCGTTGAAAAGGGGGGCGGCGGCCGGGCGGTTGCCGATCTTGAAGGGCGGGCCCCCCGGACGCGTGGCCGGGGCGCCGCGGCGGTAGATGCCGGCGTGTGGCTTCGCGGGTTGCGCTTTCCGCCTGCTTGCGGCAGGGTGCGCCACCGCCGCATGCGTGGTGCACGAAGATTATGAAGAAGAAAGGGTGCGCCGCAAGGTCGTTTCAGGGGACCGCTTTTGGCGCGGCCGCATGCGGGCCCGGGCCGGGGCGCCCGGGGGCATCGACCACGACAGAGGAGGATAGGACCATGACGGAAGCCGATTCCTCGCGAGGGGGAAAACCCGGCGGGCTCATGGCGGCCATGAACCCGCCCGTGTTCATCGCCGCTGCCATTCTCATCATTCTCTTCGTTCTTTTCGGCGCCGTTTTCTCCGAGACGGCAGGGGATACCTTCGACGCCATTCAGGCGTGGATTACCGCCAGCTTCGGCTGGCTCTACATGCTTTCGGTGGCCGTTTTCCTGGTGTTCTGCATCGGGCTCGCCGTGAGCAGCTACGGCCGGATCAAGCTGGGCCCGGACGATTCGGAGCCGGACTACAGCTACGTCTCCTGGTTCGCCATGCTCTTCTCGGCCGGCATGGGCATCGGCCTGATGTTCTACGGCGTGGCGGAGCCCATCTACCACTTCACCGGGCCGCCCGTGGGCGAGGCCGGGACCCCGGCCGCGGCGCGCCAGGCCATGGAGATCAGCTTCTTCCACTGGGGCTTCCACGCCTGGGCCATCTACGTGGTGGTGGCGCTGTCGCTGGCGTACTTCAGCTATCGCCACAACCTGCCGCTGACCATCCGCTCGGCCCTGTTCCCCATCATCGGCTGGCGCATCAACGGCCCCATCGGGCACACGGTGGACGTCTTCGCCGTCCTGGGCACCATGTTCGGCGTGGCCACCTCCCTGGGCCTGGGCGTCATGCAGGTGAACAGCGGGCTGGAATTCCTGTTCGACGTGCCCAACGAGACGTGGGTGCAGGTGATCCTCATCGCCCTCATCACCCTGGCGGCCACGGCCTCCGTGGTGGCCGGCCTGGATTCGGGCATTAAGCGGCTGTCGGAGCTCAACCTGTTCCTCGCCCTGGTGCTGGTGATCTTCGTCCTGGTCGTGGGCCCCACGATATTCCTGCTGGAGACCTTCGTGCAGAACGTGGGCGCCTATCTGGCGGAGATCGTGCCGCGCACCTTCTCCCTCTATGCCTATCCCGAGCAGCCCGGCGACTGGATGAGCTCCTGGACCCTGTTCTACTGGGGCTGGTGGATCGCCTGGTCGCCGTTCGTGGGCATGTTCATCGCCCGGGTGTCGCGCGGGCGCCGCATCCGCGAATTCATCGTGGGCGTGCTCCTGGTGCCCGTGGGCGTGACCTTCATCTGGCTCACCGTGTTCGGGGACACGGCGCTGCACTTCGAGCTTGCCGAGGGCGGCGGCGCCATCGCCGACGCCGTGAGCAACAACCTCTCCACGGCCCTGTTCAAGTTCCTGAACGAGTTCCCGCTGGGCTTCGTGTCGTCGCTGGTGGCCACGCTCCTGGTCATCACCTTCTTCGTCACGTCCTCGGACTCCGGTTCCCTGGTCATCGACATCATCACGTCCGGTGGTGACCGGAACCCGCCGGTGATCCAGCGGGTGTTCTGGGCCCTGACCGAGGGTGTGGTGGCCGCCGTCCTGCTGCTCGCGGGCGGCCTGAGCGCCCTGCAGACGGGCGCCATCGCCTCGGCGCTGCCCTTCGTCATCATCATGCTGTTCATCTGCTACGGCATCCTGAAGGGGCTGCGCATGGAGGGCGTCAAGCAGATGAGCTACGCCCTGGCGGCGAGCGCGCCCGTTTCCGAGGCCAACGTGCCGTGGCGGCACCGGCTGCATTCCATCCTGCACCACCCGCCGCGCGACAAGGTGGTGACCTTCATGCAGCAGACGGTCCGGCCCGCCATGGATACGGTGGCCGAGGAGATCAAGGAGCGGGGTCTCACCGCCCAGGTGGACCAGGACGAGAATCACGTGGCCCTTACGGTCTACCACGGCGAGGAGCGCGAGTTCGTCTATGCGGTGCGGCTGAAGGGCTACTATCTGCCGTCCTTCGCCTTCCCCGAGCTGCCCCGCAGCGGGCAGGAGGAGAAGCGCCGCTACTACCGGGCCGAGGTGGAGCTCCTGGAGGGCGGCCAGCACTATGACGTGATGGACTTCACCCAGGAGCAGGTCATCGCCGACGTGCTGTCGCAGTACGAGAAGCACATGTACTTCCTCCACTTCAGCCGGTAGGGCCGCGGCCCGCATGACGGCAAACGGAACGGGGGCGGGTTCCCGGGCGGAACCCGCCCCCCTTTCGGTTCCGGCAGCATTCCGCTAGAGTGGCGGCCGCTCACCGCGAGAGGCCGCCATGACCCTGGACGCCGACCAACAGGCCGAGATCGACGCCGCGCGCGCCGAAACCCGCGAGACGGGCCGGGCCACGGTGCCCGGGCTGGAGGCCGTGCTGTTCCAGCCCTTTCCCGTGCTCGACCACGGTTTCGTGCGCGTGGTGGACTACATGGGGGACGATTCCAGCATCGTGCAGGCGGCGCGCGTGTCCTACGGCCGCGGCACCCGCAAGGTCTCCGAGGACGCGGGGCTCATCAACTACCTCATGCGCCACCGCCATACCAGCCCCTTCGAGATGGCGGAAATCAAGCTGCACGTGAAGCTGCCCATCTTCGTGGCGCGGCAGTGGATCCGCCACCGCACCGCCAGCGTCAACGAATATTCGGCGCGCTATTCCGTCCTGGACCGCGAGGTCTACATCCCGGCCGCCGGGCACGTGGCCGCCCAGGCCCGGGACAACAAGCAGGGCCGCGCCGGCGCCCTGGACGAGACGGAGGCGGCCGAGGTGCTGGACATCCTGCGCGCCGACGCCCGGCGCTGCCACGACGACTACGAGCACATGCTCAACCAGGACGCCGACGGCGCGCCCCTGGACCCGGCGCGCAGCGGCGTGGCGCGCGAGCTGGCGCGCATCAACCTCACCCTCAACACCTACCCGCAGTGGTACTGGAAGGTGGATCTCCACAACTTCATGCACTTCCTGGCCCTGCGCGCCCATCCCCACGCCCAGTACGAAATCCGTGCCTATGCCCGGACGCTTCTCGACATCCTGGACCGCTGGGTGCCCGTCACCGCCGCCGCCTTCCGCGAGCACCGGCTGGACGGGGCGCATCTCTCGGCCACGGCGCTCGATGTGGTGCGCCGCCTCCTGGCCGGCGACACGGTGACGCGCGAGGACAGCGGCCTGGGCCGGCGCGAGTGGAACGAACTCATGGCGGTGCTCTATCCCCATGACGGAAGCGACGCCTGACACCCTCTCGCCGGACGAGCGCCAGCCGCTGGTGCGGCGCGCCACCTACGCCGCGGTGGCCGTGGCGGGGACGCTGGTGGCGGCCAAGCTCGCCGCCTACCTGCTCACGGGCTCCGTCAGCCTGCTGTCCACCCTGGTGGACTCCATGCTCGACGTGTGCGCCTCGGGCATCAACCTGTTCGCCGTGCGCCACGCCATGCAGCCGGCCGACCGCGAGCACCGCTTCGGCCACGGCAAGGCGGAGCCCCTGGCCGGGCTGGGGCAGGCGGCGTTCATCGCGGGCTCGGCGGTGTTCCTGGTGATCGAGGCGGTGAGCCGCCTTTTCGACCCCGCGCCCGTGAAGCGCGGCGAAGTGGGCATCGGCGTCATGGTCTTCGCCATCGTGCTGACCCTCGCGCTCGTCGCCTATCAGCGCTACGCCGCCCGGCGCACGGGCTCCGTGGCCATCAAGGCGGACAGCGTCCACTACCAGGTGGACGTGCTGGTGAACCTGGCGGTCATCGTTTCGCTCATCATCATTTCGGGGCTGGGCTGGCAGTGGGTGGACCCGGTTTTCGCCGTGGGCATCGCCGTGTACATCATGCACGGGGCCTGGGACGTCGCCCGGCGCAGCCTGAACCTGCTCATGGACAAGGAGTTCCCCGACGCCGACCGCGAGCGCATCAAGCAGCTTGCCCAGGACCATCCCGAGACCCACTCGGTGCACGACCTGCGCACGCGCTCCAGCGGGCCGCAGTCCTTCATCCAGCTCCACCTGGAACTGGACCCCGCCCTGTCGCTCACGCGGGCCCACGACATTGCCGACGAGGTGGAGGGGCGCATCCGCGCCGCCTTCCCCGACGCCGAGGTCATCATCCACCAGGACCCCGCCGGCCTGTACGAGGGCCACGGCCCCGTCGCCCGGGAGGAAGCCTGAGCGCCTCAGGAGGCGCACGCCGGGGCGGCCGGGTCGGGGGCGTAGCCCAGCCGGTGGCAGACGGCCTCGTAGGTGGCGCTCTTGGCGCACAGGAGGGCCTCGAACCGTTCCACCCGGCGCCGCGGCCGCGTCCCGATGGCGCTGCCGTCCCGGCCGCTGGCCCCCGTGAGCCAGGTGACCGCCGCCATGGCCCGTTCCAGGCCGGCGGTGTCCGTCGCGACGGGCGCCGGGTCCAGCCCCAGGAGGCCGCAAAGCCGGCCGAGGGTGGCCGGCGGCCCGGCCACGAAATCCTCGTACCGCACCACGGGGCTGTCGTCGAACGCGGCCAGAAGGCGGGCCATGCCGTCGAACACGTCCGTCGGCCGGCCGTGGAACCAGCCCGTGTCCCGGAGGGCCAGGTAGGTGTCCAGGGGGTGGCGCACGGTGACCACCGGGCACACCGCGAACCGGGCCGCCAGGACATCGCGCAGCCGGGATCGCGAGCGGTCGTGGTGGACGAAATCCATCTGGGCATGGTCGCGTATGACCAGCCGGCGTCCGTCGTCCCGGGCGGTCTCCCGGCACACGGCGATGTCGTCCAGGAAGCGGGCGTCGAAGCGGTCGCGCACGGCGGGGGTCACGGCGGCCGGATAGCCCGCCATGATCTGCGGGAACGGGTGGAACAGCCCGGCCAGCTCGCGGTCGGGATGGATTTCGCTCAACACCATGGCGTGAGGGTGCGTGGCCACCGCCCGGGCGAGCAGCGTTCCGCCGGAGCAGGCCAGGTGGTGCAGGGTGGGCACCGCCGGCGGCCCCTCGCCGGCGCGGGGGCCGCGGTCACCTTGATCCGTTTCCGCCATGGCGGGGGTCTCGACCTCGTTGCGACCGGGCCGATGGTAACAGCGGCCGGCCGGCGGCGCGAAGCCCCCTTGCACCGCGAAACCGCGTGGGCCATTTTCGGCCCCATGAGTGCCGTCCTGGTCACGGGCGCCGGCCGCCGCATCGGCCGGGCCATCGCCGAAACCCTGGCCGCCGCCGGCTATGCCGTGGCGGTGCACTACAACCGCTCGCGCGGTGACGCCGAGGGCGTGGTGGAGGCCATCCGCCAGGCGGGCGGCACGGCATCCGCCGTGGGCGCCGACCTCGCCGACGAGGCCGCCGTGGGCCGGCTCGTGCCCGACGCGGAGGCGGCCGTGGGGCCGCTCACGGCCCTGGTGAACAACGCCTCGGTGTTCGATTATGACAGTGCGACGGGCGCCACGCGCGAGTCGTGGGACCGCCACATGGAGACCAACCTGCGCGCCCCTTTCGTCCTCACCCAGGCGTTCGCCGAACGCCTGCCGGAAGGGCGGGATGGCGCCGTGGTCAACATTCTGGACGAACGGGTGTGGAACCTGACGCCGCACTTCGTCACCTACACCCTTTCCAAGGCGGGGCTGTGGACGCTCACGCGGACCCTGGCGCAGGCGCTGGCGCCGCGCATCCGGGTGAACGGCGTGGGGCCCGGGCCCACGCTGCCGTCGCCGCGCCAGAGCGAGGCGGACTTCCGGCGCCAGGGAGAGGCCACGCCCCTCCAGCGCACCAGCGATCCCGGCGAGATCGCCGACGCCGTGGCGTGGCTGTTGCGCGCGCCGGGCGTCACGGGGCAGATGATCGCCGTGGACGGCGGCCAGCACCTGGGCTGGCGCAACGCCACGGCGGACAGCGGGCCGGACGAGTAGGGCCGGCGCGGTTTTGGCATGAGGGAAACGCCGTGAATCAGTCATCCGCATCCGCCGACCGGTCGGGGCGGCTGGCCGATGCCCGCCGGGGCATCCGCCACGTCTTCGTCCGCGACCTCGTCCTGCACGCGCGCGTGGGGGTCCACGCGCCCGAGCGGCGCGCCGCCCAGCGCGTGCGCCTCAACGTGGACCTCGCCGTCTTCGAGACGGTGACGGACACCGGCGACGCCCTGGGCAACGTGGTGTGCTACGAGGACATCGTGGGCGGCATCCGCGCCATCGTGGAGAACGGCCACGTCAACCTGGTGGAGACCCTGGCCGACCGGGTGGCCGCCATGTGCCTGGAGGACGGCCGCGTGCGCTCCGTGCGGGTGCGCGTGGAAAAGCTCGACGTCTTCGAGGACGCCACCAGCGTCGGCGTGGAGATCGAGCGCGCCCAGCCGGACGCCTGACCGCACCAACAGCCCGTTGACCGGGATGCGCCGGCCGGTATCGCGCTAACCCGGCCATGACCGGGACAGGGCGGGGCCGGAAGCGGTTTGGGGGCCGGGGGCGGGTCATCGATATGATACCCCCTTGACGGAAATATGGCGGTCGGCCGTCCGGCGCCCAAGTCCCTGGTCGTTCGCGGGGAATCGGCCGCCAACTTGTACACAGGCGCCGCCGCCACGCCGGGCAAAGGAACAATATGCCGTGCGCAAGGGGCGGGTTGACCGGACTTTCACAAAGAAAATCCGGCAAAATCAGAAACTTAATGGGCCATCAACGGGTTCTGCCTAATGATTAAGCAGGGCGCGGCGAATCCCCGGAACGCCTTGTTTCGCGCCATCGCTCAAACCATTTTCAACAAGGTTTTCCACAAGGAACGGGGAAAAATCGCACAGGGCCCTGTACGACGGACGTTGTAGGCTTCGGACGGGAGGCGCGGAAGGGCCATGACCGACGACAGCGTGGACGTGGACGGCGCCGCCCGCCCCGCCGGCCGCCTGGGCCGGGGGAGCGCGGTCATCGAGGCGCAGGTGCGCACCCTGCCGGGCAGCCCGGGGGTGTACCGCATGCTGGGCGCGTCCGGTGACGTTCTCTACGTGGGCAAGGCGAAGAACCTGAAAAAGCGCGTCGCGGCCTACACCCGCCTGCGCCAGCTTCCCGACCGGCTGCGCCGCATGGTGGCGCAGACGGCGGACATGGAGATCGTCACCACGCACACGGAGGCGGAGGCCCTCCTCCTGGAGAGCAACCTTGTCAAGCGCTTCAAGCCGCCCTTCAACATCCTGCTGAAGGACGACAAGGCGTTCCCCCACATCCTCATCACCGACCACGCCTGGCCGCGCATCACCAAGCACCGCGGCGCCCGGCGCACGCCGGGCCGCTACTACGGGCCCTTCGCCTCGGTGGGGGCGGTGAACCACACCCTGTCGCTGCTGCAGAAGGCCTTCCTGCTGCGGAGCTGCACGGACGCCGTGTTCGACAACCGCAGCCGGCCGTGCCTTCTGTACCAGATCCGGCGCTGCGCCGCGCCCTGCGTGGACCGCGTGGACGCCGAGACCTACGCCGGCCTGGTGCGCGACGCCGAGGCCTTCCTGTCGGGGCGCAGCCAGGCCATCCAGAACGACCTGTCGCGGCGCATGGAGGAAGCGGCGGAGGCCCTGAACTTCGAGGACGCCGCCGTCTACCGCGACCGCATCCAGGCCCTGTCGCGGGTGCAGGCGGAACAGGACATCGCCCTGCCGGGCATGGAGGACTGTGACGTCATCGCCGTGCACCAGCAGGCGGGGGAGACCTGCATCCAGGTGTTCTTCTTCCGCGCCGGCTGCAACTACGGCAACCGCGCCTTCTATCCGGCGCACGAGAAGAACGAGGGGGCGGGCGCCGTGCTGGAGGCCTTCCTGGGCCAGTTCTACGCCGAGCGCGGGCCGCCGCCCCTGGTGCTGCTGTCGCACGCCCCCAACCACCAGGACACCCTGGCCGAGGCCCTGTCCGTGCAGGCGGACCGGCGCGTGCGGCTGACGGTGCCGCGGCGCGGCGACCGCCGCAAGCTGGTGGAGCACGGCCTGACCAACGCCCGCGAGGCCCTCGGCCGCCGCCTGGCGGAGACGGGGGCGCAGCGCCGACTCCTGGACGGCCTGGCGGAGACCCTGGGCCTGGACCGCCGGCTCGACCGCGTGGAGGTGTACGACAACTCGCACGTCCAGGGCAGCCACCCCGTGGGCGCCATGATCGTCGCCGGGCCCGAGGGCTTCGAGAAAAAACAGTACCGCAGGTTCAACATCCGGGCGGAGGACGGCGCGCGGCCGGATGACGACTACGCCATGATGCGCCAGGTCTTCGGCCGCCGCTTCAGCCGCGCCCGCAAGGAGGACCCCGACGGCGAACGCGGCCACTGGCCCGACCTGGTGCTCATCGACGGCGGCCGGGGGCAGCTCAACGCGGCGCGGGCGGTGCTGGCGGAGCTGGGCGTGGCGGAGGTGCCGCTGGCCGCCGTGGCCAAGGGGCCCCAGCGCAACGCCGGGCGCGAGGTGATCCACCTGCCCGACGACGAGATCCGCCTGCCGGAGCGCGACCCCGTGCTCTATTTCGTCCAGCGCCTGCGCGACGAGGCGCACCGGTTCGCCGTGGGCAGCCATCGCGGGCGGCGCCACAAGGCCATGGGCGAATCGCCCCTGGACGACCTCCAGGGCGTGGGGCCCAAGCGCAAGAAGAATCTGTTACACCATTTCGGCTCGGCGCGCGCCGTGGCCGAGGCGGGGGTCGCCGACCTGGAGAAGGTGGCGGGCATCAGCCGGGGGATGGCGAGAAAAATCTATGATCACTTCCATCCCGATGGCTAGAGTGTGGTTTCCGCGATCCCAGCCTGCGGAGGCCGGATGGTCCTGAGCCTGCCCAACGTCCTGACGCTGTCGCGCATCGTTGCCATCCCGGCGGTGGTGGCGCTGTTCTTCGTGCCCGGGCCCGCCGCCCAGTGGGCCGCCGGGGTGGTGTTCGTGGCGGCCGCCGTGACGGATTTCTTCGACGGCTGGCTGGCGCGCCGCTGGCAGCAGGTGTCCCATTTCGGCCGCTTCCTGGACCCCATCGCCGACAAGCTCATGGTGGCCGCCGTGCTCATGATGCTGGTGGGGGCGGGGCGCGTGGCCACCGTCACCACCCTGCCGGCGCTGGTCATCCTGGGCCGCGAGATCCTGGTGTCGGGGCTGCGCGAGTACCTGGCCCAGCTCAACGTGGGCATGCCCGTGACGGGGCTGGCCAAGTGGAAGACGGGCATCCAGATGGTGGCCATCACCATCCTGCTGGTGGGCGATGCCGGGCCCGTCCTGCCCTGGGTGGTCATCGGCGAGGCGGGGCTGTGGATCGCCGGCGTCCTGACGCTCATCACGGGCTGGGACTACATGCGTGCCGGCCTGGCCCACATGCGGGCGGCCGACAGGGCGTGACCATGCACATCTTCGGTATCACCGGCCGCAGCGGCTGCGGCAAGACCACCCTCGTGGAGCGCCTGGTGCAGCACCTGCGCCACCAGGGCATGGCCGTGTCCACGGTGAAGCAGGCGCACGCCGCCTTCGAGCCGGACCGGCCGGGCAAGGATTCCTGGCGCCATCGCACCGCCGGGGCGTCGGAGGTGCTGGTGGCCTCCGCCCATCGGTGGGCCCTCATGGCCGAGGTGCAGGGCGAATCGCCGCCCGATCTCGACGCCCTCCTGGCCCGCATGGCGGCCGTGGACCTGGTGCTGGTGGAAGGCTTCCGCGCCAATCCCCATCCCAAGCTGGAGGTGCATCGCGCCGCCGTGGGCAAGGGGCTTCTCGCCCACGGCGACCCCAACGTGCTGGCCGTGGCGAGCGACACGCCCCTGGCGGGCGTGGGCCGGCCCGTGCTCGATCTCGATGACATCGCCGCCCTGGGGCGCTATGTTCGGGAGAACAGTGCGCCCGTGGAAGGGAGTCCGGCGTGACCCTGGAGACCTGCTGCGCCCCCGACGACCTCATGACCCCGGCGGCGGCGCTCGACGCCCTGCGCCAGCGCGTCGCCCCCGTGGCCGGCACGGAGCCGCGCCCCCTCATGGCGGCGCGCGGCACGGTGCTGGCCGAGAGCATCACGGCGCCGCACGCCCTGCCGGCGTGGGACAATTCGGCCATGGACGGCTGGGCCGTGCGCGCCGCCGACACGGCCGGGGCGGAGAGCGTGACGCTGCCGGTGGCGGACCGCGTGGCCGCCGGCCACCCGCGCGCCGAGCCGGTGCCCCCGGGCCACGCCGTGCGCATCTTCACCGGCGCGCCCGTGCCGGACGGCGTGGACGCCGTGGTGATGCAGGAGCACTGCACCGCCGACGACGACGGCGGCCGCGTCACCGTGCCGGGCGGCGTGGCGGCGGGGACCAACGTGCGCCACGCCGGGGAGGACGTGGCGGCGGGTGCCACCGTGCTCGCCCAGGGCACGCGCCTGGATGCCCGCGCCCTGGCCCTGGCGGCGGCCGTGGGGTGCGACCGGCTGCTGGTGCGGCGGCCGGTGCAGGTGGCCGTCTTCTCCACGGGCGACGAGGTGCGCGAGCCGGGCGAGCCCCTGCCCGACGGCGGCCTGTACGACGCCAACCGCTACATGCTCATGGGGCTCCTGGACCGGCCCGACCTGGCGGTGGCGGACCTGGGCATCCTGCCCGACGCGCCGAAGGCCCTGGAAGGCGCCCTGCACGACGCCGCCCTGAGCTACGACGTGGTCATCACCTCGGGCGGGGTGTCGCTGGGCGAGGAGGACCACGTGCGCGCCGCCGTGGAAGGGCTGGGCGGCCTGCACTTCTGGCGCCTGGCCGTCAAGCCGGGCAAGCCCGTCGCCCTGGGCCACGTGGGCGGCGCCGCCTTCCTGGGGCTGCCGGGCAATCCGGTGGCGGCGCTGGTGACCTTCCTGCTCATGGGGCGGCCGCTGCTGGCGGGGCTGGCCGGGGCGGCCGTGACGGAACCGCCGCGATACACCCTGCCCGCCGCCTTCACCTTCGACAAGAAGGCCGGCCGCCGCGAGTTCCTGCGCGCCCGGCTCGCCGACGGCGGCCGGACCGTCGAGCGCGCCGGCCCCGAGGGGTCGGCCCTCCTGGGCTCGCTGGTGACGTGCGACGGCCTGGTGGACCTGGCGCCGGAGACCACCGCCGTGGCGCCGGGCGACCCCGTGCCCTTCCTGCCCTTTGCCGAGGTGCTGCCATGAAGCTTCTCTATTTCGCCGCCCTGCGCGACCGCGTGGGGACCAGTGAGGAGGACCTGACGCCCCCGGAAGGCGTGGCCGACGTGCGGAGCCTCCTGGCCTGGCTGCGCGAGCGCGGCGCGCCGTGGTCGGAGGCGCTGGCCGACGACGGCAGCGTGCGCGTCGCCGTGAACCAGGCCTACGCCGGCCCCGACACGGCCGTGAAGGCGGGTGACGAGGTGGCCGTCTTCCCGCCGGTCACCGGGGGCTAGGCCGATGATCACCGTCCAGCGCGCCGATTTCGACCCCGCGGCGGAGCTGGCCGCCCTGCGCGAAGGCCGCACGGACGTGGGGGGCGTCGCCCTGTTCGTCGGGCAGGTGCGCGACGTCGCCGAGGGCAGCGGCATCCACGCCATGGAGCTGGAACACTACCCGGGCATGACGGAAAAGGAACTGGCCCGGGTGGATGACGAGGCCCACCGGCGTTGGGGCCTCACCGCCACGCGCGTGGTGCATCGCCACGGCCTTCTCTATCCCGGCGACAACATTGTCCTGGTGGCGGCCGCCGCCGGCCACCGCGAGCCGGCCTTCGACGCCTGCCGTTTTCTCATCGACTGGTTGAAGACCCGGGCGCCCTTCTGGAAGCGCGAACACACCGCCGAGGGCGCCCGCTGGGTGGCCGCGAAGGAAAAGGACGACGCGGCCGCCGCGCGGTGGGAAGAGGAATAACAAACACAGCGTGCAAGGCCCTGCCGTCCCGCCATCCGCCGGCGTGGGTTCGCCTTATTCTTGTGTTGATCCGGCAGGCGCCGTGGCGCATGGCTCTCCGTCGGGATGACGGGGAGACAACGATAAGATGAGCGAGGACGAACCCACCGTGGCCCGTGCGGCGGCGGAATTCCTGCGTCACTGCCGCGCGGGCAAGAATCTTTCCCGGCACACCCTGCGCGCCTACGACATCGACCTTGCCGAATGGAGCGCCTTCGTCGGCGCGGAAACGCCGGTGACGGCGTGCGGCCGCGACGAGATCCGCGCCTTCCTGGACCATCTGTCCGAGGGCCGGGGCCTCAAGGCCTCCTCCGTCAAGCGGCGCGTGGCCTGCCTGAAGGCCATGTTCAAGTGGCTGGAGCAGGAGGAATGGATCGGCGTGACGCCCTTCCACCGCCTGGACCTGCGCATCAAGGCGCCGCAGCGGCTGCCGCGCGCCCTGTCGGAACAGGAGGTGCGGACGCTCCTGGCGGCCCCGGCGGCGCGCCTGGGGCTGGGGCACACGGCGGCCCCCGGTCCGGACGCGGCGCACGCCCTGGCGCGCCGGCTGGACCCCCGCGAATGGTCGGATTTCACGGCCCTCGTGGCCCTGCACACCCTCTACGCCACGGGCATGCGGGTGGGCGAGCTGTGCACCGTGCGCGACCAGGACGTGGACGTGGAGACGGGCACCATCCCCATCTTCGGCAAGGGCAGCCGCGAGCGCCGGGTCTTCGTCACGGAAGCGGGGCCATGCGCCCTGCTGGCCGCCTACCGCGACGCCGTGCGCCGGCTCATCACCGGAACCGACGCCACCCCCGACCCCGAGGCCCCCTTCCTGCGCACGCCGCGCGGCGAGCCCGCCAATCCGCAGTACATCCGGCTGCTCACCCGGCGCATGGCGCGCGCCGCCGGGCTGGACAGGCGCGTCACGCCGCACATGCTGCGCCATTCCACGGCCACCCACCTGCTCAACCGCGGCCTGGACCTGCGCTACGTGCAGAAGCTCCTGGGGCACCACTCCATCTCCACCACCGAGGTCTATACCCAGGTGACGGACGCACACCTCAAGGACGCCCTGAGCCGGGTGACCGGGGAATAGCCCTGGGGAAAAGCACGGGCCGTTGTTGCCCGCGCCGGGATGCCCTGCTACCGTTCTTCCATACCTTTTCGGCTGGCGGGGAGGCCGCGATGTACACCGAGGATCAGGCCCGGCAGAAGTGGTGTCCCATGGCGCGCGTCCAGGAGGACGGCAACGCCCCGGCGGCCAACCGCACCACCAAGGCCGACAACCCGGGCACCGCCCGCTGCCTGGGCAGCGACTGCATGGCGTGGCGCTGGACGGTGCGCGACAAGCGGGACAAGCGCGGCTTCTGCGGCATGGCCGGGCCCATTTAGAAAAGGGGCCTACCGGGCGTTCTTTTCGTTGTCCTTGCGGTCCCAGTGGCGGGACAACAGATAGACGATGCCCATGCCCGCCAGGGCGACTCCCATGATTATATACGGCATCATTGCACCCTCTCGTGTGTAATCCGTATACCGATGCCCCAGACCAGCAGGCCCAGGACCAGTCCGGCCAGGGTAACACTTGCCGGAACCTGATCGTGAAAAAAGCCGCCAACGATTCCGGCCACGATCATGGCCACCCCCACCCGTCGGAAATCCTCGGCAACAGCGCCGCGACGGTCCACCAACCCTGTCCACCCTCTGTTCGTTCCGTCACTGGCGACAGCATAGGCCGGCGCGGGCGGGCGGTCAAAAAGGCGTCGCCCGCCATCCTTTACCGGCGGCGGCCCGGGCCCTATGGTGCCGCCCGGCGAACCGACCGGGAGGCGCGGCTGCATGGCGGACGACACCTATCGCCTCATTTGTCCCCACTGCCGGACCACCAATCGCCTGCCCGCCGACAGGCCGGCCGAAAAGGGCCGCTGCGGCCAGTGCAGGGAGGCGCTCTTCACGGGGGCGCCGGCGGCGGTCTTGGGCGAGGGCCTGACGGCCCACCTCCTGGGCGACCACATCCCCGTGCTGGTGGATTTCTGGGCCGACTGGTGCGCCCCCTGCCACCAGATGCACAGGAGCCTGGCCGCGGCGACGCCGCGCCTGGAACCCCGGGTGCGGGTGCTCACCCTGGACACGGAGGCGGACAAGCAGGCGGCGGCGCGCTTCGCCATCTGGTCCCTGCCCACCCTGATCCTCTTCCGGGGCGGCGACGAGCTGGCGCGCACCAGCGGCGCCCTGGACGCGCGGGGGCTGGAGCGGTGGGTGGCGCAATACGCCTGATACGAATTCCGCTTGATGGGTTTGACGGCCGTCGGCCGGATCCCCTTTCGAGGCTTTGCCTCCGGCGAAGCACCTCAAGGTGACGATCACGGATACGGCGTCGTGTCGGGGTACTTTTCCGTTAGCAAAAGCCTCGAAACACGACGGTGCCAGCAGATGGCGCCGCTTGCCCATGGCCGTATGGATCAAGCGGAATTCATGTCACCGCTATTGGCGCCCGTCCGGCGCGAACCGTTCCATGGTCTGGCGGGTGATGGCGCACGCTTCCTTGAGGCCCACGCGCTCCACCTGGACACCGGGCGGGAAGGCGCCCGAGAGGCGCGACGGCATCATGGGGTCCAGCAGCACGAAGACCCCGGCGTCGTCGGCGCGGCGGACGAGGCGGCCGAAGGCCTGCTTGAGCCGCAGGCGGGTGAGCATGTCGTCGTAGCGGCGGCCGCCGAAGGCGTCGCGGCGGGCGCGGTGCAGGATGTCGGGGCGCGGCCAGGGCACCCGGTCGAAGACGATGCAGCGCAGGGCGTGGCCGGGCACGTCCACGCCGTCGCGCATGGCGTCCGTGCCCAGCAGGCAGGCGTCGGCCTCGGCGCGGAAGACGTCCACAAGGGTGGCCGGGTCCATGGCGTCCACGTGCTGGGCGAGCAGGGGCAGGCCGGCGTCCTCCAGGGGCGCGGCGATGCGCTGGTGCACCCCGCGCAGGCGCGCGATGGCCGTGAACAGCCCCAGGGCGCCGCCATTGGATGCCGTGAACAGCTCGCGATAGGCCGCCGCCACCTGGTCCAGGGTGTCCTTGCGCACGTCCGTCACCACCAGCACCCGCGTGCGCCCGGCGTAGTCGAAGGGCGACGGGAAGGCCACGCGGTGCGGCGCCTCGGGCAGGTGGACGGCGCCCGTGCGCTCCTCGGCGGCGCGCCAGTCGGCCGACTCGTCCCCGGAGCCGTCGCGCAGCGTGGCCGAGGTGACGAGCAGGCCGTGGGCCCGCGTCGCCACCTGGTCGGCGAAGGGGCGGGTGGGGTCGATCCATGCCCGGGTCATGGCCACGTCCATGTCCTGGCCCTGGTGGCGCTGGACGCTGAACCAGTCCACGTACTCGGGCGGCGTGCCCGCCGCCAGCGCCTGGAGCATGGCGAGCCAGCCGCGCACGGGCACCACGGCGCGCCGCTCCAGGCTGCGCACCAGGCCCTCGATGCGCGTGCGGTCGGCGGTGTCCAGCTCCTGCGCCTCGTCCTCCAGAAGGGCCTCCAGCGCCCCGGCCAGCCCCGTCAGCGGCCGCAGCAGGCCGTCCAGGGCTTCTTCCGCCGCCTCCGCCGCCTCCGGCAGGCCCTCCACCGGCGGGCCCACCACCGCCTCCAGGCTGTAGGGGGTGTCCGTGTCGGCGTTGCGGGCGTAGACCTGCTGGCGCACCTTCGCCAGGAACTGCTCCACGGCGCCCGCCGGCTGGCCCTCCGTCAGGCGCTGGCGCCAGCCCGGCGCGGGCAGGGCGCGCGCCGCCGCCAGGGCCTGGGTGAGGGCCCGGCCCACGGCGTCGGACAGGTCGGCCAGCCCCTCCAGCCGGATCTTCAGGCCGCGCGCCCGGCTGCCGCGCATGGCCTCGGCGCCCAGCAGCCAGCGCCGCAGATCGCCCGCCTCCAGGCCGGAAAGCTCGGCGGAAAAGGCGCTGTCGGCGGCGTCGAACAGGTGGTGGCCCTCGTCGAAGACGTAGCGGGTGGGCTGGGTGCCGTCGTCCAGGCCGCCCAGCGCCGCCTGCACCATCACCAGGGCGTGGTTGGCCACCACCATGCGGGCGCGCCGGGCGCGGCGGATGGTGCGCTCGATGAAGCACTTCTGATAGTGCGGGCAGGCGGTGAAGACGCACTCGCCCCGCCGGTCCGCCAGCCCCAGGGTGCGCGTGCGGCCGAAAAGCTCCGTGAGCCAGGAGGGGAAGTCGCCGCCCACCATGTCGCCGTCGCGCGTCCGCCGCGCCCAGCGCGCCATCAGCCCCAGGGCGACGACGTCCGTGTTGCGGTTGGCAAGCGACTGCACCGCCTCTTCCAGGTTCAAAAGGCACAGGTAGTTCTCCCGCCCCTTGCGCACCACGATGGTATCCCGCTCGGCCTGGCCGGCGGCCACCAGGCGGTCCAGCTCGTTGTCGAGCTGGCGCTGAAGGGTGCGGGTGTAGGTGGACAGCCAGACGGGCGCCTGGTTGTGTTCCGCCCAGGCGGCGGCGGGGGCCACGTAGGCCAGGGTCTTGCCGATTCCCGTGCCCGCCTCGGCGAGCACCATGTGCGGATGGCCCGCCTGCTCGCGCGGGGCGAAGGCGTGCGTGGCCGCCGCCGCGTAATCGGCCTGGGCGTCGCGGGTCTCCGCCCGCGGCCCCAGGATGTGGCTCAGGCGCCGGCGCGCCTCGTCTTCCGGCACCGGGTCGCTGCCCGCCGCCGGCGGCTCGGGCGGCAGCTCCTCCCACTCGGGAAGCTCCAGCCACACCCGCAGGCCGTCGTCCAGGCGGCCGCCGTCGCCGTCCCCGGCGTTCGACTGGATGCCCAGCATGGACAGCACCGGCGCCCCCCACGGCCAGCCCGCGCGCGCCATGCGCCAGGCGGTGGCCCGCGCCGGGGCCACGGCGTCCGGCGACCAGTAGCGCATCGCGTCAAGCAGCGCGCGTGCCGCCTGGTGCAGCACGGCGGCCTCGGATTCCAGGTCGGGCGGCGGCGGCAGGTCCAGGGCGGCGGCCAGGCCCCGGGGCGTGGGCGGGCAGAAATGCGCCGGGCGGACGAAGGCGAAAAGCTCCAGCACGTCGTGGGCCGTGGCGAAG
>CAJXLG010000027.1 GCA_913055885.1 uncultured Rhodospirillales bacterium | reverse complement strand
GCAGGATGAACTGGGCCTGCTGGCGACCGTCGGCGGCCACGGGAACGGCGCGCACTTCCACGTCCACGGCACGGCCGTCCGGGGCGCACAGCCGGGTCTCCACGCACTGGTCCATCGCCCGCCCCTGATGAAGGACGGTCTCCAGGGCGTCGGCGACAACGGCCCGGCCGTTGTCGCAGAAATAGGCACCGAAGGGCTGATCCACCAGATTGTCCGCGGCGGCGCTGCCCATGAGGGCGGCGGCGGCCGGGTTGGCGAACCGGATGCCCTCCGTGTCCACCAGAACGATGCCTTCGGGCGCCACCTCCACGAGGCTGCGGAAACGCTCGCGGCTTTCGCGCACGGCCCGCTCCGCCTCGTGGCGCTGCATGGCGAAGCGCAGGGTGCGGTTCAGAAGCCGGCCGTCGCAGTCCCCCTTCACCAGGTAGTCCTGGCCACCGGCGTCCACGGCCTGCAGCCCCGTCTGCTCGTCGGCCAGGCCGGTGAGCACCACCAGCGGCGTTTCGGGCACGGCGGCACGCATGGCATGCACCGTGTCCAGCCCCCGGGAATCGGGCAGCCCGAGATCCAGCAGGACGACGTCGAAGGCACCGCCCCGGGCCTGTTCCCGGCCCTCGGCCAGGGTGCCGGCCGACGTGACGCGGATGGTGCGGTCGTCCACTTCCGCGAGCATTTCGCGCACCAGGCGCGCGTCGCCGGGATTGTCCTCCACGAGCAGGATGTCGAGGGCCGGGCTCCGGGCCATGAACGCAGGCACCTTCGTATCGTGAACGCCGTTCGGGATGCCGTCCGTTCCCGGACCGGGAAACAGACACGATACTTTACTATCCGGGTCCACTTCTTGACAAGCCGTGCCAACCACGGCGATAAGAGAGTTGATGCGCTTGGCTTAACCCGGCCCGGAGGTGGCACTGTGATGCTGCCGGGGGTGGGCCGTGACGCCGGCGGTCGAGGCTAGAGGCAGGGGCCGATGGACATCGGAACGGAACCCATCGAGATTCTTCTCGTGGAAGACAACCCGGGCGACGCCCGCCTCGTCCAGGAGGCCCTGCGGGAAAGCGGCTCACGCAACACCCTGCACGTGGTAGCCGACGGCGAGGAGGCCATGGCCTTCCTCCAGCGCCGGGGCGACCACACGGGCGAGAACCGCCCCGACCTCATCCTCCTCGACCTCAACCTGCCGCGCAAGGACGGGCGCCAGGTGCTGGAGGACATCAAGCGCGATCCCGACCTGCGCAGCATTCCGGTGGTGGTGCTCACTACGTCCTCGGCGGAGCAGGACGTGGTGCGCAGCTATGACCTGTACGCCAACTGCTACATCACCAAGCCGGAAGACCTGGACCAGTACCTCACGGTCATCCAGACCATCGAGGATTTCTGGTGCGCCACGGTGAAGCTGCCGCCGCGGCATTGACGGCGCCAAAGGGGCGGGACGGGGCCGGTGTTTCGAGGGTGCATCCCGAGGGATGCACCGCCGCAACACGACGGCGGCTCTTATGGGGGGTTGCCCCATCCACCCTTCGTCCGGGCGGGTGGCAAGGCCGGGCCGGCAGCGGCTCTTACGGGTGGTTGCCCCATCCACCCCTCGCCCGGACGCCCGCTGGCATCCCGGCGGGTGGTAAGGCCGGGCCGGCAGCGGCTGTGGGGGATGGGGGTGGGACGTAAATAAAGCAAACGGAGAGGGCATGAGCGAACAGCGGCCCACGCGCATCCTGCTCGTCGAGGACAGCCCGGGTGATGCGCGTCTCGTGGAGATCCTGCTGGGGGAGGGGGCGCCCGCCCACACCTTCCATCTCGACCACGTGGAGAACCTTGGCGACGCCCTGGGCCGCCTCGGCGACACCACCTACGACGTGGTGCTCCTGGACCTCTCCCTGCCCGATTCCCACGGCCTGGACACCCTGAACGCGGTGCTGACGGCGGCGCCGCGCCTGCCCATCGTGGTCCTCACGGGCACGGCCGACAACGAGGTGGCCCTCAAGGCCGTGCACAGCGGCGCGCAGGACTATCTGGTCAAGGGCGAGGGCGACGGCCGCACCATCCACCGCGCCCTGTCCTACGCCATCGAGCGCACCCGGGCGGAGGAGGCGCTGCGCGATTCCGAGGCGCGCTTCCGCGCCCTGTTCAAGGACGCTGCCATCGGCATCATGCTGAGCACGCCGGACGGCAGCGGCGTGGAGGCCAACCCGGCGCTCGCCGCCATGCTGGGCTGTGCCCCGGCGGACCTGGAGGGGGTGTCGCTGCTGTCCCACGCCCATGCCGAGGACCACGCCGAACACGGCCGGCTGTGCCGCGAGCTGTGCCAGGGCGGGCGGGAGAAGTTCTCCCTGGAGACCCGCTTCGTGCGCGCCGACAACGGCGAGACGGTGTGGGGCCGGCTCAACGCCTCCCTCGTGCGCGACGCCCACGACCAGCCCCTCTACGTCATCGAGCTGGTGGAGGACGTGACCGAGCGCCGCGAGATGGAGGCGCGGCTGCGGCTTTCCAACAGCGTTTTCGAGAACACCTCGGAGGGCATTTTCGTCACCGACGCCGAGCGGCGCATCGTCCACGTCAACCCGGCCTTCACCGTGCTCACCGGCTACCCGGCGGAGGAGGCCACGGGCCAGGCGCCCGACTTCCTGTCCTCGGGCCGGCACGAGGCGGATTTCTTCCCGCGCATGTGGCAGGTGCTGGACGACCAGGGCCAGTGGCGCGGCGAGGTGTGGAACCGGCGCAAGAGCGGCGAGCTGTTCGCCGCCTGGCTGAACATCGCCGGCGGGGCCGTGACCAACTACGTCGCCGTCTTCTCCGACATCACGGCGCGCAAGCAGGCGGAGGAGCGTCTCGCCTATCTGGCCAACCACGACCCGCTCACCAACCTGGCCAACCGCATCCTGTTCACGGAACGCCTCAACCGGGCCATCGTGCGCGCGCGCCGGCTGGACCAGCTCGTGGGCGTGCTCTTCGTGGACCTGGACGGCTTCAAGGAGGTGAACGACGAGCACGGCCACGCCGTGGGCGACGGCATCCTGCAACAGGTGGCGGAACGCCTGCGCAACGCGGCGCGCCCGGGCGACACCGTGGGCCGCCTGGCGGGCGACGAGTTCACCGTCATCCTGGAGGACCTGGACCACTTCGGCGACGCCGCCGCCGTGGCGGAAAACCTCATCGAGAGCCTCAGCGAGCCCTACACGGCGGACGTGGCGGGCGGCATGGTGGGCGGCATCGGCGCCAGCGTGGGCATCAGCACCTTCCCCGACGCCGGCGAGGATGCCACCAGCCTGGTCAAGGCGGCGGACCGCGCCATGTTCCGGGCCAAGCACGCGGGACCCAACCACTACCGCTACTTCTCCGAGGAGATGAACACCCTCACGGTGGACCGCAACACCCTCCTCCGGGACCTGCGCAACGCCCTGGAGGAGGAGGAGTTCCGGGTGTTCTACCAGCCGCGGGTGGACGTGGCGTCGGGCCGCGTCGTGGGGGTGGAAGCGTTGTGCCGCTGGCAGCGCCACGGCGTGGGCCTGCTGCCGCCCGGCCAGTTCCTGGACGCCGCCGAGGACGAGGGCCTCATCAGCGACGTGGATTACCTGGTGCTGCGCCGCGCCTGCCACCAGCTCCGGGCGTGGCGCAACAACGGCGCGCCAGTCCCCATGCTGACGGTGAACCTGTCGGCGCAGACCCTGCTCTCCACCAGACTCACGGAGACCATCCGCACGCTCCTGGCCGATACCGAGCTTGAGCCCGGCGTGCTGGAGGTGGAGGTCAAGGAGGCCGACCTCATGAGCGGCGGCCGCACGGCCAACGAGCGCCTGGAGGCCCTGCGCGAAATGGGCGTGCGGGTATCCATCGACGATTTCGGGACCGGCTATTCCGCCTTCGGCATGCTGCGCCAGCTTCCCATCACGGCGCTCACCATCGCCGGGTCCTTCATCCGCAACGTGGCCTCGGAAACGGGCGACGCCCAGATCGTCACCGCCATCACGGCGCTCGCCCACAGCCTGCACCTGACGGTGGTGGCCAAGGGCGTGGAAACGGACCAGCACGTGGCCTTCCTCAAACACCACGACATCGGCGTGGCCCAGGGCTTCCTGTTCAGCCGCCCCCTCTCCGCCCGCGACATGACCCGCCTGCTGGAAGGCGGCGATCCCCTCCTGACCGCGGATGAAAGCGGCGGCTGAGCCGCCTTTTCGCCACCCGTAACCGATTTGTCATTCCGCGACTCGGCGGCCTTCCGCCACCGGGTCGCCGGGCTGTCGTCATGTCAGGCGCGCACCTGACAGGCTGGCAGAATCCGGCGGGGGCGTGCCGGCCCCTGCCGGCGCGCATGGATAAAGAATCCCGGAAAACGGGGCGGGAAACGCCGGCGCCGCTTTGTGGCATTAGAGTTGCGTCATACAAGCCGGTTTCGGGACAAGGCCCGGCCGGCACAAGCCCTTCCGCGGCGGCGAGGCAACGGAACGGGTGGCCGGGTCCGAGAAGGCCCGTTCGGGGCACCCTCATGCCCCTCGTAACCGCTCCTTCGCACCTTGTGGAGGAGTGACTGCCTTCCCTCCCGAGTCCCCGGACGGGCCGCCCCTCGCCAACGTGCCCCCCCCCCCCCCCCCCCGGCTGATGCGAAGCGTCGGCCGGGGGCTTTTGTCTTGGTGCCGGTTGTCCGCCGCCCGACGGTTTGTCATAGTCCGTTCACAGGGCGCCAGCCCGGCACCGGAGGGAAACCGCAGCGTGAAACGGCTGATCACCTGGGTGAACCAGAGCCTGAACCGCAAGTTCGCCGTGGTCATCGCCCTGGGCCTGGTGGTGGCGTCCCTTCTCTTCCTTGCCGTTTTCGCCGGCCTCTACCGCACCCAGCTCCAGGCGGAGCGCAGCTTTGCCTCGCGCCAGGTGAACAGCCTGCTGCAGGCGGCCCTGGAAAACGCCATGCTCAAGCGCGACCTGTCGGGCCTGTCCAGCGTGGTGCACCGCCTGGGCAGGCAGGACGGCATCCGCAACGTGATGATCGTCAACCCGCGCGACGAGGTGCGCTTCTCGGCGAAGGACGACCTCGTGGGCCGCACCTACGACCGCTGGAGCGACCCCACCTGCACGCCGTGCCACGGCACGAATCCGGAAACGGACAACGCGACCCGGCTCACCGCCTTCATGACCCTGCCCGACGGCCGGGAGGTGCTGCGCAGCGTCAACCCGGTGCACAACAAGGAACGCTGCACCCAGTGCCACGGGCCGGTCTCGGCCAACCCGGTGAACGGCGTGTTGTTCGTCGATTACGACGCCGGCGCCGTCCGCGACAAGGCGCAGGAGACGGTCCTGCTGCTCGTGGGCGCCGGGGCGGCGGTGCTGCTGCTCACCGTGGGCACCCTCATGGCCCTTCTCAGGCGCTTCGTCCTGACGCCGGCGAGCGGCCTGGCGCGCGCCACGGACGCCATCGCCCAGGGCGACCTGGACGCCCGGGTGCCGGTGCGGGGCGACGACGAGCTGGCGGGGCTGGCGCGCAACTTCAACCGCATGGCCGACAGCCTGAGCCGGTCCCTCACGGAGATCCGCCGCCACGAGGCCTTCCAGCAGGCGCTCATCGACGCCATCCCCGACGGCATCCGGGTCATCGACCAGGACTTCACCATCGTCGCCGCGAACGAGAGCTACCGCCGGCGCTTCGGCGGCGACGCCGACTGCGTCGTGGGCGCGCGCTGCTACGATCACGGCACCCAATACGACGGCCCCTGTCCGCCCACCCTGGTCACGTGCCCCCTCGTGGAGGTCAACCGCACGGGCGAAGCCGTCAAGACCGTGGACCGCTTCCAGCTCGACGCGGGCAACAGCTTCTTCGTGGAGACCAACGCGGCGCCCCTGTGGCTGCCCGACGGCGAGGGCGGCGAGCGCCTGCTGGTGGTGGAGGCCATGCGCGACCTGACCCAGGACATCCACTACTCCCACCAGCAGAAGCTCTCGGCGGTGGGCCAGCTCGCCACCAACGTGGCGCACGAGATCCGCAACCCCCTCACCTCCACGCGCCTGGCGCTCCAGGGCATGATCCGTTCGGTGGACGCCGGGCGCACGGACACCGGGGAGGTGGGCCGCTACCTGCGCATCGTGGACGGCGAGCTGGACAAGTGCCTCGACGTGACGCAGCGGCTTCTCAAGCTCTCGGCCTACGCGGGCGAGGCGCCGCGCCCGGTGAACATTGCCGCCGCCGTGGACGACACGGTGACCCTCCTGGGGTATGAGGCGCGCGAGACGGGCATCGAGGTGACCACGGACGTGGCCGAGGACGTGTGGGTCATCGCCCACGAGCCGGACATCCGGATGGTGGTGCTCAACCTGGTGCAGAACGCCTTCCACGCCATGCCCGAGGGCGGCCACCTGACGGTGCGCGGCCACGTTGCGGGAAGCACCGTGCACCTGGTGGTGGCGGACACGGGCCGGGGCATCGAGCCGCGGCACGTGGACCGGATCTTCGACCCCTTCTTCTCCAGCCGCGCCGACGGCGTCGAGGGCACGGGGCTCGGGCTCACCATCTGCAAGACCATCATCGACCACCACGGCGGGACCATCAGCGTGAGCAGCACGCCGGGGGAGGGGACGCGCTTCGACGTGACCCTGCCGAGCGCGGCCCCGGTGGACGCATGAGGTCCACGGATTGCATGATGGTCGATCAGCGCAATCCCTGAATCGGCGCCGGGGGACGAACCATGCCTGACAAGGACCGCGACGACCAGAAGCCGGGCCAGGGCGGCATGGCGGCGGCGAGCAAGGGGACGATCCTCGCCGTCGAGGACGACAAGGTGCTGTCGCAGCTCCTGGTGAGCCAGCTCGAGGGCATGGGCTATCGCGCCTACGGTGTCAGCCGCTGGGCGGAGGCGGAAAAGTGGCTGGCGGAGAACGAGCCGGACCTCGTCATCCTGGACTGCCGCCTGCCGGACGCGGACGGCATCGAGATCCTGCCCGAGATCGGGGAACAGCGGCCGGTGGTGGTGCTCACGGCCTACGGCTCCGTGGACCACGCCGTGCGCGCCATGAAGAGCGGCGCGGCCGAATACCTCGTCAAGCCCATCAACCTCGACGAGCTGGAAATGGTCATCGGCCGCGCCCTGGAGACGGCCACCCTGCGGCGCGAGCACGAGTTCCTGAAAAGCCGGCTGGAGGACCGGCAGTACACCTTCATGGTGGGCGAGAGCGACGCCATCAAGGAGGTGCAGCGCTACATCGAGGCCGTCGCCCCCTCCGACATGACGGTGCTCATTTTCGGCGAGAGCGGCGTGGGCAAGGAACTGGTGGCCAACGCCCTGCACACCCTCAGCCCGCGGGCCAACCACAACTTCATGGCCGTGGACTGCTGCACCCTGCAGGAGCAGCTTTTCGAATCGGAGCTGTTCGGCCACGAGAAGGGCGCCTTCACGGGCGCCGACAGCCAGAAGAAGGGCCTTATCGAGGGCGCCAACGGCGGCACCCTGTTCCTGGACGAGATCGGCGAGATGGGCCCCTCGCTGCAGGCCAAGCTCCTGCGCACCATCGAGACGGGCCGCTTCCGCCGCGTGGGCGGCACCAAGGACCTGGAGGCCAACGTCCGCATCGTGGCCGCCACCAACCGCGACCTGGGCGCCCTGGCGCGCGAGGGCAACTTCCGGCCCGACCTGTACTACCGCCTCAACGCCTTCAACATCACGGTGCCGCCGCTCCGGGAACGGCGCGAGGACGTCCCGGCGCTGGTGGACTATTTCATCCGCAACCACGACTTTTCCCGCCGCATCAACAAGCGGTTCGACTCCCGCGCCATGGCGCGGCTCCAGGCCTACGACTGGCCCGGCAACGTGCGCGAGCTGAAGAACGTGGTGGAACGGGCCATCATCCTGTCCGGCGACCGGTCGGTCATCCGCGAGGCCGACGTGGCCCTGGGCGACGGCGGCGGCGACCGCGATCCCACCGAGGGGGCGGGCACCGTGCTGGCCTTCGAGGGCGAGCCCACGCTGGAAGAAATCAAGGAGAAATACATCCGCCTGCTGCTGGAACGCTATGGCGGGCACCGGCAGAAGGTGGCCAAGGCGCTGGGCGTGAGCGAGCGCAGTACCTACCGGCTTTTGCAGCGCTACGACGTGGAATGAGCCAACACGTTTCTGGTGCGGCGCCGTCGGCGACCGCGATCGGGGCGCTGTCACGGCATTTTTATTGATTGGGGGTTTGTATTCGCCGCCTTGTCCGATTATATTGGGATTACCCCGAAATCAATGGAGAAGCATGCATTCATGACGAACGAGAACACCGTGGCCAACGACACACAAACGGCTGACACCGATGAGCTCACGGCGCTCACGTCGGAGATTGTTGCGGCTTATGTCTCCAACAACAGCGTGCCGGTGAGCGACCTGCCCCGGGTCATCCGGGACATCCACCAGACCCTGGTGGGCCTGCGCACGGGCGGCGGCGAGGCGGAAAAGCCCACGCCCGCCGTGTCCGTCAAGAAATCGGTGCAGCAGGATTACATCACCTGCCTGGAATGCGGTAAGCAGCAGAAAATGCTGAAGCGCCACCTGAAGACCGCCCACGGCATGACCCCGGAAGAGTACCGCGAGCGCTGGGGGCTCTCCGTGGACTACCCCATGGTGGCGCCCAGCTACGCCGAGAAGCGCAGCGAGCTCGCCAAGCAGATCGGCCTGGGCACCAAGGCCAGCCGCAAGGGCTCGGAAAACGCCTGAGGCCCGTCGCCGGCACGGGCAGCGCGGGGCCCGGCGCCAGGGCGCGCCGGGCCCGTTTGTGTGCGGGGGCGCGAACGGGAACGGCCGGGAGAGGCTTGACATGAAATTGCGAATGATTAGCATTTTTCACGCTTTCTCCCCAACGGACCCGAAGGAGGCCCGACATGATCCGGACCCGTCTGATCGGCGCCGCCGCCCTGGCGGCCCTCATGACCCCCGCCGCCGCCCCGGCCCACGGCGAGGCCGGGGAGCACGTGGAGACCTACTGGCAGCACCTGGACACCTACGAGAACGGCGTCGCCAGGCTGGAAAAGCGCCTGGCCCGCATCACCGGGGACGGCGTTGTCACCAACAAGGAGGTGGACGCTTTCGTCGATGCCTGGGAGGACGTGAAGGTCCACGCCGCCATCGAGACCAGGGCAACCCCCCTGTACCCCGCCATCTGGCAGGGCATCTACGCCCTGCGCGACGCCGCCAAGGCGGACGACACCAGGCCCGCCACGGTGCGCCGGCACGCCGAGGCCACCGCCAATGCCCTGCGCGAGGGCCTGGGCGCCGTGAAGTACCGCGCCAAGACCCGCGGCGGGGAAAAGGTGGCCGACAAGCACGACGAATCGGGCGAAACGGGGGTTGCCGGCACCTTCCACCGCATCGAGGAACAGCTTCACAAGGCGGTGGAAGCCTATGAACAGGGCGACGCCGAAAAGGCCAGGGGGCTGATCCAGGACGCCTACTTCAACAATTTCGAAAGCGTGGAGGGCGGCCTCATCGAGCAGGACCCCGAGCTGGTGACCCGCCTGGAACAGGCCTTCAACGCCGGCCTGCCCGGCCTCATCAGCGACGGGGCCGCCGCCGAGCGCGTACACGAGCGCCTGGAGGAGATGGAAACCGCCCTGCACAGGGCGGAAAAGCTCCTCAAGCAGGCCGACAAGGGCGACAAGGAGGTCTTCTGATCATGGAACGGCGGGCGTTTCTCAAACGCGCCGCCGCCCTCGGCGTCCTGGGAGCGGCCGCGCCGCTCCCGGGATGGTCCGGGGCGCGCGGCGCCGAGGCGGAGGGTCCCGTGTCCGTGGACGCGCTACCCGAGCTCACCGGCGACCTCACGGTCTACCTGGGGCGCGGCGAGGGCGGCCTTTACGGCGACGTGGTCGATGCCATCCGCAGGCGCAACCCGAAGCTCAACCTGTCCGTCCGGCGGGCGCCCTCGGCGTCCCTGGCCAACACCCTGGTGCAGGAATCCCGGATGGGCGGCGCCCGGGCGGATGTTTTCTGGTCCATCGACGCCGCGTCCCTGGGCGTGGTGATGAACGCCGGCCTGGCAAAGCCCATCCCCGATTCCCTGCGCCGCCAGGTCAAGGAGACCTTCCGCTATCCCGACATGGTGCCCGTTTCCGGGCGCATCCGTACCATCGCCTACAACCCGGAAAAGGTGGCGGCGGACGATCTTCCCGAAGACATCATGGCCTTCCCCGAGCACGATTTCCGGGTGGGCTGGGCCCCCGCCTACGGCGCCTTCCAGGGCTTCATCACGGCCATGCGGCTTCTCGAAGGCGACGCCGCGACGAAGGCGTGGCTCAAGGGCATGAAGCCGAAGGCCAGCGAATACGCCGGCGAACTGGGCGCCGTCATGGCGACGGCGCGCGGCGCTGTGGACCTTGCTTTTGCAAATCATTATTATACCCTGAGACTCAAGGAAGGAAAGCCGGACGCCAGCGTGGATATCGCCTTCACCCGCGACGACGCCGGATCGCTCGTCAACACCGCCGGGGCCGTGGCCCTGAGCGGCCGGGAGACGGCCGTGAACTTCATCCGCTACCTGCTGTCGCGCGAGGTGCAGAGCTACCTCGCCGGGAACGCCTACGAGCTTCCCGTGGTGCCCGGCGTGGGCACGCCCAAGGGCGTCCCCGCCCTGGATGACCTGCATCCGCCCCACCTGGACCTGACCCGGCTTGCCGACATGCGCCCCACCCTTGAACTGATGCGCGAGGTGGGCGTGCTATGAAACGCCCCACCGTCGCCCTTCTGGTGAGCGTCGTGGTGGCCGCGGCGACCCTCCTGCCCATCGGCATCCTGGTCGTCATGGGCGCGGGGGCGGACGTGCCCTTCGACGCCCGGGTGGCGGCGGTCTTCCTCAACACGGCCCTGCTCACGGGGTTGACGGTGGCGGCGTCGGTGGCCGTGGGCGTGCCGCTGGCCTTCGTCACGGCCTACGCCGATCTGCCCCTGCGCGGGGCGTGGACCGCGCTCCTGGCGGCGCCGCTCGCGGTGCCCAGCTACGTGGGCGCCTTCGCCTGGTTCGCCGCCACCGGCCCGGGCGGCGAACTGACGGCGCAGACGGGGCTGCCCGTGCCGGCGGTGCACGGCCTGGCCGGCGCCACCCTGGTCATGACCCTCTACACCTATCCCTTCGTGCTCCTCACCACGCGGGCGGCGCTTCGCAACCTGGACGCCTCCCTGGTGGACGCGGCGCGCACCCTGGGCCTGTCCCTGCCCGGCGCGCTGGTGCGGGTGGTGCTGCCGCGCGTGGCGAACAGCATCGCCGCCGGGGCGCTGCTCGTGGCGCTGTACACCCTGTCGGACTTCGGCACCCCCGCCATCATGCGCTTCGACACCTTCACCCGGGTGATCTTCGTGGAATACAATGCCTTCGGCCTGGACCGGGCGGCGGTGCTGTCGCTCTATCTGCTGGCCCTGGTGGCGGTGGTCCTGTTCCTGGAATCGCGCGTGGGCGCCGTGCGCGAGACGCCGGGCCGGCGCCTGGTGCTGCCCCTGGGACCGGGCGCCAGGAGCGCCGCCGTGGCGGCCATCCTGGCGGTGGCCGGCGCCGCCCTCGCCGTGCCCCTGGCGGTCTTCGGCCTGTGGCTGTGGCGCACCGGGGCGGGCAGCTTCGACATGGCCTACGCCCTGAACTCGGCCTGGGCATCGGTGCTGGCGGCGGCGGCGGCCGGCATCGCGGCGCTGCCGGTGGCCGTGGCGGCGGCCGGCGGCGGGCGCGTCGCCCGCACCCTGGAACGCGTCACCTACGTGGGCTTCGGCGTGCCCGGGATCGTCCTGGGCACGGCGCTGGTGGTGGCGGGCCTGTACGTGGATTTCCTCTACCAGTCCCTGGCGCTTCTGGTCTTCGCCTACGCCGTGCGCTTCCTGCCGCTGGCGGTGGGCAACACCCGCGCCACCCTGGAGCGGGCCGGCGGCAACATGGTGGGCGCGGCGCGCAGCCTGGGCGCCACGCCCTTCGAGGCCTTCCGGCGCGTCACCCTGCCCCTGGCGCTGCCCGGCATCGTCGCCGGTGCCGCCCTGGTGTTCCTGGAGGTGATGCGCGAACTGCCGGCCACCCTGCTGCTGCGGCCCACCGGTTTCGACACCCTGGCCACGCGGCTGTGGCGGGTGTACGAGGCCGGCCATTTCGGCCAGGGGGCCGTGCCCGCCACCCTGCTGGTGCTGGTCTCGGCGGTGGCCGTGGTGGTCATGCTGCGCGGCGAGCGCGATGACGCCGGACCAACCTGATCGACAAAGGGGGAGCCCATGCTTTCCGTCCGCGATCTGAACGTCACCTACGGCCGCGAGGTCGCCGTCCGCGGCGTGGACCTCGACGTGGCCGAGGGCGAGATCGTCACCCTGGTGGGGCCCACGGGCTGCGGCAAGACCACCACGCTGCGCGCCGTCGCCGGGCTGGAGCAGGCCACGGCCGGCACCATCCGCATCAACGGCCGCGACATGGGCGGCTCCGGGGGCGTCCCGGCGGTGCCGCCGGAAAAGCGCGACACCGGCCTAGTCTTCCAGGATTTCGCCCTGTTCCCCCATCTGACGGTGGCGCAGAACGTGGGCTTCCGGCTGGGCCGGCGCGAGCCGGTGGACCACTGGCTGCGTTGGCTGGGCCTGGCGGAGCAGCGCGACGCCCGGCCCGACGCCCTGTCCGGCGGCCAGAAACAGCGCGTCGCCCTGGCCCGCTGCCTGGCCCACGCGCCGGCCCTGGTCCTCCTGGACGAGCCCCTGTCCAACCTGGACGCCAGCCTCAAGGACAGCCTGCGCTGGGACATCCGGGCCGCCCTCAAGGAGGCCGGCGTGCCGGCCATCTGGGTCACCCACGACCAGGCGGAGGCCCTGTCCGTGGGCGACCGCGTGGGCGTCATGAACGCGGGCGACCTGGATCAGGTGGCGCCGCCCGAGACGTGCTTCCGCGATCCGGCCAGCCGGTTCGTCGCCGGCTTCCTGGGGGAAGCGTCCTTCGTCCCCGGCCGGGTGCGGCCCGACGACACCGTGGAGACGCTCCTGGGCCCCGCCATCGGCGACGGCCGCAAGGGCGACGACGGCCGGGTGGACGTCCTGCTGCGCCCCGACGACGTGGCCATCGCCGCCGACACCAGGGGCAACGGCAGCGTGGCATGGGCGCGCTACGAAGGGGGCACGCGGCTTTTCGGGGTGACGCTGGATGCCGACGACCACGCCGGCGTGCTGCGCGCCCGCACCAACCACGAGGCCCATTTCGCGCCGGGCGACCGGGTGACGGTGAGCATCGACGCGGGCCATCCGCTGGCCCTGTTCACGCCCGAACATGCGGACGACGGCCGCGACCGGGGGGAACGGGATCTGGCCGCTTAACCCGGGTCAACCCGGATTCTGCACGGAGTCGACGGCTGTGCGCCATCCCCTCAGTACGGCAGGTACAGACGTACCCGCAGCCCGCCGAGGGGCGAATCCTCCAGCGAGATGTCGCCCCCGTGGCCGCGCACCACGTCGCGCGCCACCGTGAGGCCCAGGCCGGTGCCGCCCGTCCGGGGGTTGCGCGATTCGTCCAGGCGGAAGAAGGCCCGGAAGGCGTCGTCGCGCTGCGCGCTCGGGATGCCGGGTCCGTCGTCGTCCACCGTCACTTCCACGCCGCCGCGCCGGGTGCCGGCCCGCACGGCGACGTGGCCGGCGAAGCGCACGGCGTTGGCCACCAGGTTGTTGAGGCAGCGGCGCAGGGCCTCGGGCCGCACGGGCAGGCTGATGGCCTCCTCCGTGTGCAGGTCCACGGCCTCGCCCTCGCGCCGGAAGCCGTCCACCACCTCGTCGAGCAGGCCGGTGATGTCCGTGGTGGCGGGCTGTTCGGTGCCCTCGCCGCGGGCGAAGGCGAGATAGCCCTCCACCATGCGCTCCATTTCGTGCACGTCCTGGCGCAGGTCCGCCGCGCCCTCACGCCCCTCCAGCATGGCCAGCTGCAGCTTCATGCGCGTGAGCGGCGTGCGCAGGTCGTGCGACACGCCGGCGAGCATTTCCGTGCGCTGGCTGATCTGGCGGTCGATGCGCTCGCGCATGAGGTTGAAGGCGGTGGCCGCCTGGCGCACCTCCAGGGCGCCGTGGGGCTTGAAGACGGGGGTGTCACGCCCCTTGCCGTAGGCGTCGGCGGCCGCGGCGAGGCGCTTCACGGCGCGCACCTGGTTGCGCATGAAGAGCACGGCGATGCCGAACACCAGAAGCGACGTGCCCACCATCCACAGAATGAAGACGTAGGTGGTGGAACTGTACAGCCGCTTGCGGTAGGCGAGCACGTGCAGCACGCCGTCGGCGAGCTGGATGTCGATGGCGACGCGCTCCTCCAGCTTCCAGGGCTCCATGCGCCAGGCCCGGTCCAGGGTGTTGTCGAGGGCCTCCGCCAGGTTGCGTTCCATGGGGCCGCTCAGGTCGCGGTTCGCCGGCGGATCGATGCGGGCCCCGGGCTCGAAGGAAACATCCAGGCGCATGCGCCGGGCCGCCTGGCGCAGGATCCAGGCGTGGTTCTCCTTTCCGGGATGGCGGCGGCGATAGGCGATGATGGTGGCGATGTCGCCCGTCAGGGCATAGGACTGGTGGCGCGTGACCACCTCCCAGTGCCGGCCGTAGAAGATGTAGGCCGAGACGATCTGCACGATCAGAAGCGGCATCACGATGATGAGCAGCGACCGGCCGAGGAGCGAGCGGGGCAGGAGGGCCTTGAGCATGGCGCGGGCGCTCCGGATCAGTCGGGCCGCAGGACGTAGCCCTGGCCGCGCACCGTCTGCAGATGGCGCGGCGTGCGGGCGTCGGCCTCGATCTTGCGGCGCAGGCGGGTGACCTGCACGTCCACGGTGCGCGCGCCGCCGGCGGCGCCGGTGCGCTGCGCCAGGTCGTCGCGCCCCAGCACCGTTCCCGGGCTCTCCGCCAGCACCCGCATGAGGCGGGCCTCCGCGCTGGTGAGGTGCACCGGCGTTTCGTCGCGGCGCAGTTCCTCGCGCTCCAGGTCGAAGACGAAGGGGCCGATGGCCACCTCGCGCAGGTCCGCCTGGCGCGCCGGCTGGGTGGCCCGGCGCAGGATGCTGTTGACGCGCAGCAGGAGTTCGCGCGGCTCGAAGGGCTTGCTCAGGTAGTCGTCGGCGCCGCGTTCCAGGCCGTCGATGCGGTCGGCGGAATCGCCGCGCGCCGTGAGCATGAGCACCGGCACCTCCGTCCCCTGGCGCAGCCAGTCCAGGAAGCTCAGGCCGTCCTCGCCGGGCAGCATGATGTCCAGCACCACCAGGTCGAAGGCGAGGTGCTCCAGCCGCCGGCGCGCCCTGTGGGCATCGGCCACGGTGGTGACAACGAAGCCGTTGTCCGTGAGGTACCGTCGCAGCAGCGACAGCAGCCGGTCGTCGTCGTCCACCACCAGGATGCTGGGCTGCGGCGTGGGCATGGCCGGGCCGCTCCTACCCGCCGTCCCCGGTGATGCGCGCGCGCGTCGCCTCCGGGAGCATGCCGGCAAGGACGCTGCGGAAGCCCTCCACCGCCTCGGCCCCGGCGGCGCGGTAGGCCTCGGCGAGGCGGCGCCGCTGGGCCTCCGTGAGCTGGCGTTCCAGCTCCGCCCCGCGCGCGGTCAGCTCCAGCTCCCGGTGGCGGGCGTCGCGTGCCCCGCGATGCTGGTGCACCAGGCCGTCATCCGTCAGCCGGCGCAGCACCCGCGACAGGGACTGCTTGGTGACGTCCAGGGTGTCCAGCAGCTCCCCCACCGTCAGGCGCGGCTGGCGGCCCACGAAATAGAGCACGCGATGATGGGCGCGCCCCAGGCCGTGCCGCGCCAAAAGCCCGTCGGCGGCGGCGGCGAAGTCGCGATAGGCGTAGAAGAGCATTTCCATGCCCTGCCCCAGTTCCGCCTCCCGGAGGAACAGGGGGTTGGCACGGCCGCGCGGCTCGGTCATGGGCCGAGAATAGTATCCCCGCCCCCCGGGGCCGCAACCCTTATTCCACGGCCTGAGCCAGGCGCTGCCGCGCTCCGTCGCCGGCGCCCGACGGCAGGGGGCCCGTCCGGTCCCCGAGCCACGCCGCGATGTCGCCCAGCACCCGGTGCCGGTTCAGGTCGCGCAGCAGCATATGGAAGCCGGTGGCGTAATAGGCGAAGCGGGTCCGCGAATCGGGCATCCGGTCCAGCAGCCGTTTCACGGCGTAGGGGGGGATGACGGCGTCGCCGGCGCCGTAGAGCACCAGCGCCGGCGGCTTCAGGCGCTTCGCCGCCCGGAAGCCGGCGTCCATGAGGTTCACCGTGCCGTACAGGGTGTCCACCCGCACCCGCTTCTGCACCAGGGGATCCGCCGCCAGGGCGCGCAGCATGGCCGTGTTGTCGGAGGGGCGGATGTCCAGCCCGCGCCCCGACAGCCGCAGCCAGGGCACGCTGTGGGCGGCCAGCGTCAGGCCCACGCGGTGCGGCCAGGGCAGGGTGGACCAGCCCCACACCCCGGGGGCCACCAGCACCAGGCCGGCCGCCGTGCCGCGCAGGTCGGGCGCCGCCGCCAGCACCACGGCGGCGCCCATGCTCTCGCCCAGCACGTAGAGCGGCGTGTCCGGGTAGCGCCCGGCCAGCGCCTCCGCCGCCGCCACGGCGTCCCGCACGTAGGCGCGCCGGCCCGCCCAGCGGCCGGGGTGCGGCGCGCGGCCGAAGCCGCGCTGGTCGTAGGCGTAGACGGCGATGCCGCGCCCGGCGAGCCACGCGCCGGGGCCGTCGAGGGCGGCGCTGTATTCCGTGTAGCCGTGCAGGGCCAGCACAACGGCGCGCGGCTTTCCGTCCGGCCGCCACCGCCGCAGGGGCAGCCGCGCGCCGTCGCGGGCGTGGAAGTGGCCGTCGGTGAGGGCGGGCGGCTGGACGGCCTCGCCGGGCGGCACGAAACGCGGCGCACAGGCGGCGAGCGCCGCCAGGGCCGCCAGCGCCAGGCCGCGTTTCATGGCGCGCCGGAGGCGCGGGTGAGCTGGAGGAAGATGTCCTCCAGGTCCGCCTCCTCCGTCGTCAGGTCGGCGATGGTCAGGCCGGCGCCGTTGGCGGCCTCCAGGATGGTGCCGATGGCCGTTTCGCTTGGCCGGTAGCGCACCACCAGATGCCGCGGGTCGCGCAGCTCGGCGTTATAGGGCGTCAGGGTCCCGGGCACGGCGTCCAGGTCGCGGTCGAGCACCAGGGTAAGGGTCTTGTTGTCCAGCCGCCCCACCAGGCCGTGGGTGGTGTCCTCGGCGATGATGTCGCCGTGGTCGATGATGGCGATGCGGTCGCACAGGGCCTCGGCCTCTTCCAGGTAGTGGGTGGTGAGGACGATGGTGATGCCCTGGTCGTTGAGGTGGCGCACGTAGTCCCAGAGCTGCTGGCGCAGGTCGATGTCCACGCCCGCCGTGGGCTCGTCCAGGATGAGCACGGGCGGGTCGTGCACCAGGGCCTTGGCCACCAGCAGCCGGCGCTTCATGCCGCCCGACAGGGTGCGGGTGTAGGCCCCGGCCTTGTCGGCCAGCCCCATGGCCTCGAGAATGGCCCCGGTGCGGCGCCGCCGGCGCGGCACGCCGTAGAAGCCGGCCTGCAGCTCCAGCAGCTCGAACGGCGAGAAGAAGGGGTCGATGTTGATTTCCTGGGGCACCACGCCGATGGCGGCGCGCGCCCGGCGCTCCTGCCTGTCGATGTCGTGACCCCAGATGCGCGCCGTGCCGCCGGACTTCACGGCGAGCCCGGCCAGGATGTTGATGAGGGTGGACTTGCCCGCGCCGTTGGGCCCCAGCAGGCCGAAGAAACTGCCGCGCGGGACGGCCAGGGAAACCCCCTTGAGGGCCACCACCCCACCGGCGTAGGTTTTGCGCAGGTTGTCGGTCTCGATGGCGTTGGCGGGCGGGTCGTCGATCATGGGGCAGCGTTAGCAGCGGCGCCGCACGGGGTCAACGCCGGCGGCCCTTCGGACGAGCGAGGTGAAACATGGCGGAGAAGCAGGCGATTCACGGCCACGAGGCGGTGGAAACGGAGACGGACCCGGCGGCCTGTGACGGCGGCGGCCGCCTGGGCCACCCGCGGGTCTTCCTGGCCCTGGGCGACGCGGGCGAGGCCGTGTGCCCCTATTGCAGCCGGCACTTCATCCGCACGCCCGGCAGCGGGCGGAAAGGGCATTGATACCGACCGTCCCTGGACCTGTCCCATGCCAGGTTCAGGGGCTGCGTTCAGTGCCCACGCGGGCTTTCGTCCCCGACCGGAACGGGGTGCGGCCGCGTAATGCCGGCGCTACTTCAAGGTGCCGCGATACGG
>CAJXLG010000026.1 GCA_913055885.1 uncultured Rhodospirillales bacterium | reverse complement strand
CGCCCTGGCCTACCTGCGGGTCATCAACCAGCCCGCCGACGACCTGGCGTTCGAGCGCATCGTCAACGTGCCCAAGCGCGGCCGGGGCGCCGCCGCCCTGCGCACCCTCCACCAGGTGGCGCGGGCGCAGGACGTGCCCCTGGCGGAGGCGGCGCGCCGCGCCGTGGAGACGGACGAGCTGAAGCCGAAGGCGCGCAAGGCCCTCGGCGACCTCATGGCCGCCTTCGAGCGGTGGCGCGAGCGGCTCGCGTACGAAGACCACACGGAGGTGGTGAAGGCGGTGCTGGACGAATCGGGCTACACCGAGATGTGGCAGAACACCACCACGCCCGACGCCCGCACCCGGCTGGACAACCTCAAGGAGCTGGTGGCCGCCGTGGGCGAGTTCGACAGCCTGGCCGCCTTCCTGGAGCACGTGGCGCTGGTCATGGAGAACGAGACGGACGCGCCCGGCGAGCGCGTCTCCCTCATGACCCTGCACGGCGCCAAGGGCCTGGAGTTTCCCGTGGTCTTCCTGCCCGGCTGGGAGGAGGGGCTCTTCCCCCACCAGCGGGCCATGGACGAGAACGGCCTCAAGGGCCTGGAGGAGGAACGCCGGCTGGCCTACGTGGGCCTTACCCGGGCGCAGGAGCGGGTGTACATCTCCCATGCCGCCAGCCGGCGCATGTACAACCAGTGGCAACAGTCCATCCCCTCGCGCTTCATCGAGGAACTGCCCGACGACCACGTGCAGTATGCCGGCGACCACGGCGTGCCCGCCCCGGGCCTCCAGGAAACCCACGAGCCCTTCGAGGGCACGCCCGTCTTCGGCCCGGCGTGGCGCGACGGCGCCGGCTTCAGCCCCGGCGACGCCGTGGTGCACGAAAAGTTCGGCCGCGGCCGGGTGGAGAGTGTGGACGGCAACAAGCTCCAGGTGGTGTTCGACCGGGCGGGCCGGAAGCGCGTCATGGACAGTTTCGTGGCGGCGGCGCCCGAATGATGCAGCGGCGTCCCGTTCCGAGGCTTTTGCCGGAGGCAAAAGCACCTCAGCATGACGAGACGGAAGGATGTCGTCCCGAGGTGCCGCGCCTTCGGCGCGGCCTCGGAGGACGTTGTCCTGAGGTGCCGCGCCTTCGGCGCGGCCTCGAAGGACGTTGTCCTGAGGTGCCGCGCCTTCGGCGCGGCCTCGAAGGACGTCGTCAGAGGACCCGACCCGGGATTGCCAAACCAACCAACCGGACTTCCCATGACCGACCTGTGGCGCATCGCCCTGGAGGGCGACTACGACACCCTGAGCCACCTGGAGCCCGTGCTGGAGACCCTGGGCGGGGCCATCGGCTTTTTCGAGAAGGACGGCCGGGCGCACTGGCGCCTGGAGGGCCTGTTCGACGAAACGGCCCGCGCGGGCGACGTACAGGCGGCGCTCGCCGTGAGCGCCAAATCGGCCGGCATCCCCATGCCGGAAACACGTGTCGAGGCGGTGGCCGACCGCGACTGGCTCACGGAAAACCTGGCGAGCTTCCCGCCCGTCCCCGTGGGCCGGTATTTCCTGTATGGGAGTCACTATGAGGGCACGGTGCCGGCCGGACGTATCGGGTTGCAGGTGGAGGCGGGGGCCGCCTTCGGCTCCGGCGAGCACGGCACCACCCAGGGCTGCCTGCGCATCCTGGACGGCATGGCCAAGTGGGCGCGGCCGGCCCGCGTCCTGGACGTGGGCTGTGGCTCGGCGGTGCTCGCCATGGCGGCGGCGCGTACGTGGCCGCGGGCCTTCGCCCTGGGGACGGAGATCGACAAGCGCTCCGTGCGCATGGCCCGCGAGACGGTGGCCAACAACAATCTCACGCCCCGGGTGAAGATCGTGCGCGCCGACGGCTACCGTCACGACGCCGTGCGCCGGGGCGGGCCGTGGGACCTCATCCTGGCCAACATCCTGGCCCGGCCCCTCATGGGCCTGGCCGGCGACCTGGCGGCGAACCTGGCGCCCGGGGGTTCGGCGGTGCTCTCCGGGCTCCTGAAACACCAGGAACGCCGTGTCCTGGCCGCCCACGAGGCGCGCGGCCTGGTGCTCCGGGAACGCGAGGTGGTGGGCAACTGGGCGACGCTGCGGGTGGCGAAGCCGGCGGGCCGCTAACCGAACAGCTCTCCTTGCGCCGGTTCCTCCCGGTCCGTTGTCATGGCTCCTTCCCACGGGCCCAAGCGGTCGAGCAGGGCCGCCGTGCCTTGGTCCGGGTCGAGCCAGGCGGCCTCCAGGTCTTGCGGCACGATCACCGGCATGCGGTCGTGGACGGCCGCCACCGTTTCGTTGGGCGGTCCCGTGAGGATGGTGAAGTGGTCGTCCGTGCGCAGGCCGGCGAAGGCGAAAAGGGGCGTGTCGGGCAGGGAAAAGGTGACGCAGCGGCGCCCGCCGCCCTCGTGCGCCCATTCGTCGAAACTGCCCGCCGGCACCAGGCAGCGCCGGTGCGCCACGTCGCGGAAGGGCGGGGTGCGGGTGACCTTTTCCAGGCGCGCGTTGATGAGGGGCTTGCGGTCCCGGGGCGCCGGGATGCCCCAGCGCAGCAGCCGCGAATCCGGGCCGCCGGCGCCATCGGGGCCGGGCACGATCACCAGCGCCCGGTTGGTGGGCCGGATGGCCCCCCGGGGGACGGCCTCCGGCGGCACGCGCAGGCCGAACCGGGCCACGATCTCCTCTTGCGGCGCACGCAGGGCGTAGCGGGAACACATGGATTCGCCGACCTTCCGGCAATGGTTTGACGCGGCGCAATATGGTAACGGTGGCGGGGTCCCGGCAAGGAGGGCGAGGGCATGAGCGAGGAAACCCCGCGCAGCGTGGTCATCACCGGCGCCTCCCAGGGCATCGGCCACACCACGGCGCAGTATTTCATGAACCAGGGCTGGCGGGTCATCACCTGCGCCCGCCGCGACGTGCCGGCCCACTGCCGCCGCGATCCCCTGTGGACCCACCACATCCCCACGGACCTGAGCGATCCCGACAGCGCCGAGAACTTCGTCCGCGAGGTGGGCGAAATCCTGGGCGACGCGCCCCTGCACGCCCTGGTGAACAACGCCGGCATTTCGCCCAAGACGCCCTACAAGGAGCGCCTGGGGGTGCTCAACGGGTCCATCGACGGCTGGAAGGAGGTCTTCGAGCTGAACTTCTTCGCCCCGCTGCGCCTGGCGCGCGGCCTGGCACGGGCGCTGCACCGGGGGCAGGGGACGGTGGTGAACATCACCTCCATCGCCGGCCACTACGTCCATCCCTTCGCCGGCTCCGCCTATTCCACGTCCAAGGCGGCCCTGTCGGGCCTGACGCGCGAGATGGCCGTGGAGATGGCCCAGCTCGGCGTGCGCGTGAACGCCGTGGCCCCCGGCGAGATCCAGACGGACATGGTGGGGCCCGAGTACGAGGCCCTCATCCCGCGCATCCCCCTGGACCGCATGGGCACGCCCGAGGACGTGGCGGCCGCCGTCTTCAGCCTGTGCGGCGAGGGCTTCTCCTACGTCACCGGCAACGAGATCTTCGTCACCGGCGGGCAGCATTTGTATTAGAGCGTTTCCCGACCGGACAGGCCCGGAAAGCGCGACCAGGGCCCGACGGCGCCCCGTTCCGGTCGGGGACGGGAGCCTGCGTGGTGACCGAACGGAAAATGTTTCAGGGGCGTGTGGCGCGTGGGTGTTGCTCGCAGGCCACAGGGGGCGACAAACCCGGGCGGGGTTCTGGTCTCGTCCGGGCGCGTATGATAGAGACAATTGCACCTATCCCGGCGGCCGTCGGCCGCCCGGGCAAGAACAGGGAGCGCTGGGGGAAATGGCCTACGCACCACGCCGGATCATGCTGGGAGTCGTCACGGGAGCGCTGCTCCTTGCCGGGTGTGCCGGCGGTCCGTCGGGCGGCCAGGGGCCCGCGACGGACAACGCGGAAGCGACCCGGGACCAGGGTGTTGACGACCCGTTGGAACCCGTCAACCGCACCATCTTCGGCTTCAACCAGGCCGTGGACAAGGTGGCCATCCGGCCGGTGACCATGGGGTATCGGGCGGTGGTGCCGTCCACCCTGCGCGACCGGGTGCACGATTTCCTGACCAACCTGACGGAGCCCCTCACGGCCCTGCACAGCCTGCTGCAGGGACGCCCGGGCGATGCCGGCAAGTCGGTGATGCGCTTCGCCTTCAACACCACCCTGGGTATGGGCGGCCTGGTGGACATCGCCGGCAAGGGCGGCGTCACCGTGCCGCGGGAAGACGCGGGCCAGACCTTCGCCGTCTGGGGCATGCCGTCGGGGCCCTATCTGGTGCTGCCGCTTCTGGGGCCGTCCAACCCGCGCGACGCCGCCGGCACGGCCGTGGACTGGTTCCTGGATCCGGTGAACGCGTGGGCGCGCGCCCATCCGGAGGACGAGCCGCTGGCCAACGGCCGGACGGTCGCCCGGGTGATCGATGCGCGCAGCCAGCGTTTCAAGGAGATCAACGAGCTGGAACGCACGTCGCTCGACTTCTACGCCGCCGTGCGCAGCATGTATCGCCAGCACCGGCGCGAGGCCATCACCAACGGGAAGGATGACCAGACGTCGAGCGGCACGCGCCTGGACATCGATGCTGCCATGGATCAGGACACGTCCGGCGAGGAAAGCGCTACAGGGGGACAAGACCAATGATGAAAAGCCTGTCGCGCATGGTCGCTGCGGCCGGCCTGCTCGCGCTCGGCTTGGCCGCCGTTCCGGCTTCCGCGTCCGGTGGCCTGAACAAGGAGCGCGCCGGTCAGTTCGTCGACAAGCTGGCGCAACGCGCGATCTCCGAGATCGCCACCGCCGACATTTCGCAGCAGGAGCGCATCGAGCGCTTCCGGACGCTGCTGCGCCAGGGCTTCAACGTCCCGCTCATCTCGCGCCTTGTCCTGGGCCGCTACTGGCGGCGTGCCGACGAATCCACGCGTGACCGGTTCGCCGACGTATTCGAGAAGTTCACGGTCTATCGCTATGCCGGCCTGTTCGATAAGTACAAGGGCCAGGAGCTGAGCGTTGTCGGCGTTTCCGAGGACGGCCGGAACGGCGCCATGGTCACCAGCAGGGTGAAGCAGCCCCAGGGCGAGGCGGTTCGGGTGCGCTGGCGGCTGCGCCCGGCCTCCGGTGATGCCGCCGGGTCCGGCGACGGCGATGCGGAAGCCGCCGGCCAGGAGACCGACAGGCCGAAAGGCCTGACAGTCGAGGGCGACGGGCCCCGCTGGAAGGTCGTGGACATCGTCGTCGAGGGCGTGAGCATGATCGTCACCCAGCGCGACGAGTTCGGCTCCATCGCCCGTCGCCAGGGCGTGGACGGCCTCATCAAGGCGCTGAAGAACAAGGTGGCGCAATTCCGTCAGGACGGCCCGCCCGATCCGCCGGAGGTGGTGAAGCAGGGCGAAGGCTGAGCCCGGCCGCCGGGCCGCGCATTGCGGCGCTTGTCACCCCCGCCCCGCCGGCGGGGGTTTTCCTGTCCCGCCCGGTCGTAGATACTGGGCGCATGAGTCTGGAAGCAGCCTTGCTGGATGCGCTTCTCGCGGAAACCGGCGACGTCGTCCTGGTGGCCGGCGTGGACGGGCGGGTCGAACGGGCCAGTCCGGCCTACACGCGCCTTACCGGCCTGACGGCCGAGCAGGTCCACGGACGCCTGCTGTGGGAACTGGTGGGTGACCCCGAATCCGGGCCGGCCCCGGGGCCGCGCGTGCTCGCCGGCAACGACCGCTGGGAAGGCACGAGCTGGCTGCGCGACACGGACGACCAGCCGCATCCCGTTCGCCTCGTCCTGCGCCGGGTGCTGGACCCGGCGGGCGGCCACGAGCGCATCGTCGCCGTGCTCCACAGCAGCGAGCTTGCCCGGGAGGAAGGCACCGGCGAGGAGGCGGGCTACCGTGACGCCCTCACCGGCCTGCCCGGGCGGACGCTGTTCACCGACCTCGTCGGCCAGTCCCTTGCCGGGGCGCGGCGCGAGGGCCGCTCCGTGGGGCTGGTGCTCCTGGGCCTGGACGGATTCGCCACCATCAACGACGGCCTGGGCGTGGCCTACGGCGACGCCGCCCTGCGCAGCATGGCGGAGCGCCTGTCCAACAGCATCCGGCGCAGCGACATCATCGGCCGCGCGGGGGGCGACGTCTTCGCCCTGGCCACACCGCTGACTGCCGACGACCATGCCGTCATCGTCGCCCAGAAGATCCTGGAGGCGGTGAACGAGCCCCTGCCCGCCGAGGATACGGAAGTGCGCCTGGACGCCAGCGTGGGCGTCAGTGTCTTCCCGGTGGACGCCGAGGACACCGAGACCATGATGCGCCACGCCGACAGCGCCCTGCGCCACGCCAAGCGCCAGGGCGGCGCCCGCTATCAGTTCTACGGCGCGGACATGAACCAGCGGGCGCGCCAGCGCCTGGCCGTGGAGCAGGGCCTGCGCCGTGCCCTGGCCCGGGACGAGCTCATGGTCTACTACCAGCCCAAGGTGGACGTGGAAACGGACCGCATCGTGGGCATGGAGGCCCTCATCCGATGGCACGATCCGGAGCACGGCATGGTGCCGCCGGGCGAGTTCATTCCCGTGGCCGAGGAAACGGGGCTCATCAAGGACCTGGGGAACTGGATCCTGCGCGCCGCCGCCGCGCAGAACCGGGCGTGGCAGGGGGCGGGGCTGGCCCCCGCCGTCGTTTCCGTCAACGTATCGCCCCGCCAGTTCCGTGACCCCGGTTTCCCGGACGCGGTGGCCGATGCCCTGGCGGCGAGCGGGCTCGATCCGGCGTGGCTGGAGCTGGAGATCACGGAAAGCATGACCATGGGCGACGCCGACAACGCCGTCGCCCGCATGCGGGCTTTGCGCGATCTCGGGGTGCGGCTGTCCATCGACGATTTCGGCACCGGCTATTCCAACCTGGGCTATCTGGCGCGCTTTCCCGTCACCACCCTGAAGATCGACCGCAGCTTCGTGCGCGACGTGCAGACGGACCCCGGCATGGCCGAGATCGCGCGCGCCATCATCGGCCTGTCGCGCAGCCTTAATCTGGAGATCGTCGCCGAGGGCGCGGAAACCGTGGACCACATCGCCTTTCTGCGCGATCACGGCTGTCCCACGGTGCAGGGCTTCTATTACAGCAAGCCCCTGCCGGCGGAGAGCTTCCGCCAGGTCCTGGCGGCGGGCACCATCGGGCCGGCGGAGGCACCATGACGACCGACGACGCCCCCGAAGTGGCCGACGGGCTCATTCTGGTGAGCTCCCTCACGTGCCCGCACTGCGGCCACCGGGAACGGGAAGGCATGCCGCGCAACGCCTGCGTGGTGGTGTACGATTGCCCCGGGTGTGGCGCGCGGCTGCGGCCGAAAGCGGGCGACTGCTGCGTCTTCTGCTCCTACGGCGGCGTGCCCTGTCCGCCGGTGCAGGAAGCCGGGCGCAACTGCTGCGGCGGGGAATGAGAAAACCTACTTGCGCAGCACCAGGCGGTGCACCGTGTCGGGGTCGCCGTCGCCACCGCCGTCCTCCGGCTCCAGCGAGACCACCGTGTGGCCCAGGTTCTCGGCCTGGCGGGGCACGTTGTCCAGGGGCTCGCGGCCCTTGAGGCGCACGGTGAGGGTGCTCCCCGCGCCCATCTTTTCCAGGGCGATGCGCGTGCGCACGAAGGTCATGGGGCAGGTCTCCCCCGTGATGTCCAGGAACGCCGTGTCGTCGGTGGTCATGGCGGGTGCCTCTCGCATGAAACGGGACCGCTCCCCATATGGCTTATTCCGCTTGCCGGATAAAGGCCACCTTGCGGCACGGTTCCTTCGTCGGCATCCTGGCCGCGTTTTGTCATGGCGACCGGGACGAAGGCATGGCGTCGCGCATTGAACAGCGCTGCATCGACAAGGGCCTCAAGATGACGGAGCAGCGCCGGGTCATCGCCCGGGTGCTGTCCGCCGCCGACGACCACCCCGACGTTGAAGAGGTCTACCGCCGGGCCACGGAGTACGACCCCCGCATCAGCATCGCCACCGTCTACCGCACGGTGCGGCTCCTGGAAGAGGCGGACATCCTGTCGCGGCACGATTTCGGCGACGGCCGGGCCCGGTACGAGGAGGTGCCCGACGAGCACCACGACCACCTCATCGACCTGCGCACGGGCCGGGTGGTGGAGTTCCACAGCCCCGAGATCGAGGCGCTGCAACAAGAGATCGCCGAGCGTTACGGGTATCGGCTCGTGGGCCATCGCCTGGAACTCTACGCCGTGCCGTTGACATCCGACGACGATCCGGGACAGAAATAGCCCGGGCCGGGCCGGCGCCCGGCACGCCCGGGATGTGTGTGCCGCGCCCCGGGCCCGTTCTACCGCAGCCGAGGGAGGCGTTTTGGGCGCTCTCGTCGCCGGCACCCTGGAGGTGCGACTGGCCGTCGACCGGGCCGAGGTGGAGGCCGCCCAGGCCCTGCGCTACCGGGTGTTCTACGTCGAGCGCGGGGCGCAGCCGTCGCCCGAGATGGGCGAGTTGGGGCGCGACTTCGACCCCTTCGACACCATCTGCGACCATCTCCTGGTGCTCGACCACAGCCGCGGTCCCGGGCCGGAAAAGGTCGTGGGCACCTATCGCCTGCTGCGCCGCAGCGTGGCGGAGCGCCACGGCCGCTTCTACACGGCGGATGAATACGAGATCGCCCCCATCCTCAACCAGTCGGGCGAACTCATGGAGCTGGGGCGTTCGTGCGTGGATGCCGCCTACCGCACCTCCATGGTCATGAAGCTGCTGTGGGGCGGCATCGCCGCCTATGTTTTCGAGCACGACATCGACCTGATGTTCGGCTGCGCCAGCCTGCCCGGCAACGATCCCTGGGCCCTGGCGGAGCCCCTGTCCTATCTGTATCATTATCATCTGGCACCGCCGGCCATGCGCCCCACCGCGCTGCCGGCGCTGTACAACGACATGGCGCTCCTGCCGCCCGAGCGCATCCGCAGCAAGCATGCGCTCGCCGCCCTGCCGCCGCTCATCAAGGGCTACCTGCGGCTGGGCGGCATGGTCGGTGACGGCGCCGTGGTGGACAACCAGTTCAACACCACGGACGTCTGTGTTGTGGTCAAAACGGACCTTGTGTCCGAGAAGTACTATCGGCACTACGAACGTTCGGCACGGGAGGCGAAGCTGGGCTGACGGCCATGACCGGCCCCTTGTCACACGTCCGGGCGATGGTCCTGTTCATCGCCTTTCTGGCCTGGACCCTGGTGGCCCTGGTGCCGTACCTGACGGCGCTCGGGGCGGGCCGCGGCTACCGGGCCATGGCTGCCATGTGGGCCACGGGCTGCCTCTGGCTCGCCGGCGTGGAGCTCAGCGTTTTCGGCGAACGATCGGGCCGGCGGCCCACGCTCTTCGTCGGCAACCACGCCTCCTACCTGGATGTCCTGGTGCTCATGCGGCTGGCGCGCGGGGCCTTTGTCGCCAAGAGCGAGGTGGGCACCTGGCCCGGCGTCGGCTTCATCGCGAAGATCGGGCGCACCGTCTACGCGTCGCGCAGCGGCCGCAACAGCGCCAGCGAGCGCGACCACATGAGCGAGCGCCTTTCGGAGGGCGAGAACCTCATTCTCTTCCCCGAGGGCACCAGCAACGACGGCAACCGGGTGCTGCCCTTCAAGAGCGCCCTGCTGGCGCCGGCGGAAAGGCCGGTGGACGGGCGGCCGATTCCCGTCCAGCCGGTCTCCATCGCCTACGTGGGGCTGAACGGCTACCCCATGAGCCGCGACGAGCGCCAGCTCGTGGCCTGGTACGGCGACATGGACCTGCTGCCGCACCTGTGGAACCTCTTCCGCCTTGGGCGTGTCCAGGCGGTGGTGCAGTTCCACCAGCCGGTGAGCCTGGACGTCTTCGGCAACCGCAAGGCCCTGGCCCACCACTGCTACGCCGTTGTTGCCGGCGGTGTGGCGGCCGCCAACAGCGGCCGGCTGCCGGTGCCGGCGGGCGCCGTCGCCGCGGCGCGGCCGGAAAGGAACGGGGAGCCTTCATCGTGACCATGAAGAGCCTGCGACCATGAGCCACAAGGGCCTGCACGTGCGCACCTTCGGGTGCCAGATGAACGTCTACGATTCCGCCCGCATGGTGGACCTCCTGGCGCCCCACGGCTACACGCCCGTGGACACCCCGGAGGCCGCCGACATGGTGGTGCTCAACACCTGTCACATCCGCGAAAAGGCCTCGGAGAAGGTGTTTTCCGAGCTGGGCCGGCTGCGCCAGCTCAAAGCATCAAAACGCGCCGCCGGTGGCGACATGGTGCTGGCCGTCGCCGGCTGCGTCGCCCAGGCGCAGGGCGAGGAACTCATGAACCGGGCGCCCTGGGTGGACCTCGTCGTGGGACCGCAGAGCTACCACCGCCTGCCCGAGCTCATCGCACAGGCGGCGCGCGGCGGGCGCGGCGTCATGGATGCCGACTTCCCGGCCGAGCCCAAGTTCGACCATCTGCCCGATACGACGGAAGGCCAGGGCGCCTCGGCCTTCCTGGCCATCCAGGAGGGTTGTGACAAGTTCTGCACCTTCTGTGTGGTGCCCTACACCCGGGGCGCCGAATACTCGCGGCCCGTGGACGCCATCCTGGCCGAGGCGCGCCGCCTGGCCGACACCGGGGCGCGCGAGATCACCCTCATCGGCCAGAACGTCAACGCCTACCACGGCACCGGGCCCGACCACGGCACCTGGACGCTGGGCCACCTCATCCGCGCCGTGGCCGACGTCGAAGGGGTGGAGCGGGTACGCTACACCACCTCGCATCCGAAGGACGTGGACGATACCCTCGTCGCCGCCCATGCCGAGGTGCCGGCGCTGGTGCCCTTCCTGCATCTGGCGGTGCAATCCGGCTCCGACCGTGTCCTGCACGCCATGAACCGGGGCCACACCGCCGATACCTTCCGCGACGTGGCCCGCCGCCTGAAGGAGGCGCGGCCGGACCTCCAGCTTTCCTCGGACTTCATCGTCGGTTTCCCGGGCGAGACGGAAGCCGACTTCGAGGCCACCATGGCCCTCATCCGCGACGTGGGCTTCCTGCAGGCGTGTTCCTTCAAGTTCAGCGCCCGCCCGGGAACGCCGGCGGCGGCGCTGACGGACGACGTGCCCGACGCCACCAAGACGGAACGGCTGCATCGCCTCCAGACCCTCCTGGCCGAGCAGCAGCGGGGCTTCAACGAATCGTGCGTGGGCACGGTGCAGCCCGTGCTGTTCGACCGGCCGGGCCGGCACGACGGCCAGCTTGCCGGGCGCAGCCCGTGGATGCAGCCCGTGCACGCGGCCCTCCCGGAGACGGCGCTGGGCCGCGTCGTTCCCGTGCGCATCCGCGAGGCGCTGCCCAACAGCCTGGCCGGCGAGCCCGTGGAAGCCCCGTCGCCCGCCCCGCGAACCACCAGCCTGAGGACCTGCGCGTGACGGACAGCCGCACCCTGACCTTCGACAGCAACACCCTGATCCAGGATGTCGTGGGCCCCGACAGCGACAACCTCCGCCGCGTGGAGGAATGGCTGGGCGTGCGCATCGCCAGCCGCGGCAACGCCCTGAGCGTGGAGGGGCCGGCGGCCGCCGTCGAATCGGCGGAAACGGCGCTTGAGAGCCTGTACGAGCGGGCCCGCCGGGGAACGCCGCCCGAGCCCGCCGACGTGGACGCCGCCCTGCGCCTGGCCGAGAGCGGCCAGCAGGCGGAGAGCGTCGGTGACGATCTGCGCATCGTCACCAAGCGCCGCCGGATCACCCCGCGCAGCCCCGGCCAGGCCGCCCTCATGCGCGCCATGCAGAGCCACGAGCTGGTCTTCGCCACCGGCCCCGCCGGCACGGGCAAGACCTACCTCGCCGTGGCCCAGGCGGTGGCCATGATGCTGGAGGGCCGGGTGGACCGCATCATCCTGTCGCGCCCCGCCGTGGAGGCCGGCGAGCGCCTGGGCTTCCTGCCCGGCGATCTGCGCGAGAAGGTGGATCCCTACCTGCGGCCGCTGTACGACGCCCTCTACGACAGCCTGCCGTCGGAGCAGGTGCACCGGCGCATGGCCCACGGCGACATCGAGGTGGCCCCGCTCGCCTTCATGCGCGGGCGCACCCTGTCGTCCGCCTTCGTCATCCTGGACGAGGCCCAGAACACCACCCCCATGCAGATGAAGATGTTCCTGACGCGCCTGGGCGAGAACGCCCGCATGGTGGTGACGGGCGACCTGACGCAGGTGGACCTGCCCAAGGGGGCCGTTTCCGGCCTTACGGACGCCATGAGCATTCTGCGCGACGTGGACGGGGTGGACTTCGTGCACCTGGGCCGGCAGGACGTGGTGCGGCACGATCTGGTGACGCGCATCGTCAACGCCTACGAGGCGCGCGACAAGGCCGACGAGGACAAGGAATCCCCGGCATGAGCGAGGCGGTGGACGTCGCCGTGGCGGTGGAAGCCGATGCCTGGGTGGCGGCCGTGCCCGACGTGGCGGCCCAAGCCGACGCGGCGGCGCGCGCGGCGCTGCATCATGCCGCCGCGGACGGTGCGGACGTGCCCGGCGGCGCCGAGGTGAGCGTGGTGCTCACCGACGACGCCACGGTGCATGCCCTCAACCGCGACTACCGGGGCGTGGACCGGCCCACCAACGTCCTGGCCTTCGCCGCGCGCGAGGCGGCCGATCCGGGCGCCGGGGACGAGGCGGTCCTGGGGGATGTGGCGATCGCCCACGAGACGGCCGTGCACGAGGTGGCCGACGGCTGCGGCGGCGGCCGCCTGGACCGCCACCTGACCCATCTCTTGGTGCACGGGGTGCTCCATCTGGTAGGATACGATCACGAGGATGCGGCGTCGGCGGCCCGCATGGAGCCCCTGGAGGGGCGGGTGCTGGCCGATCTCGGGGTCCCCGACCCGTATGCGGCGCCGCGGGACCGGCCGGCGAACCCATGAACGAAACATCCGACAGCACGCGATCACCCGCCGAAACCGGCGACGAGCCCTCGCCCCTGCGGGCCGTCCTGGACCTCCTGCGCGGCCGCCGCAACCGCGGCGGCGAGGTCAACGTGCGCGACGCCCTGGAAGAGATCATCGAGGAGCGGGCGGAATCCCCCATCGATTCGCACGAGCGCCTGCTCATCACCAAGATCCTCCACCTCCGGGACGTGTCGGCGGAGGACGCCATGGTGCCGCGCGCCGACATCACCGCCGTGGAGGCGGGGACGGACCTGGAGACCCTGGTGGCCACCCTGATGCGCAGCGGCCATTCGCGCCTGCCCGTCTACCGCGAAAGCCTCGACGACGCCGTGGGCATGGTGCACATCAAGGACGTCCTCGCCGCCTCCACCAGCGGCCAGCCCTTCCGGCTCATCCGGCTGGTGCGGCGGGTGCTCTTCGTCTCCCCCACCATGCGCGTGCTGGACCTGCTCCTGGAAATGCGCCTCAAGCAGGTGCACATGGCCCTCGTGGTGGACGAGTTCGGCGGCATCGACGGCCTGATCACCATCGAGGACCTGGTGGAGCAGATCGTCGGCGAGATCGAGGACGAGCACGACACGGGCGCCGAGCCCGAGCTGACGCCGCTGACGGAAGGCGTCTACGAGGCGGACGCCCGCGTCCCCGTGGAGACCCTGGAGAACCACACCGGCCCCATCCTGTCCGACGACGAGCGCGAGGAGGTGGACACCCTGGGCGGCCTGGTTTTCGCCGAGGCGGGCCGCGTGCCCGGGCGCGGCGAGCTGGTGACGCATCCCTCCGGCCTGGAGTTCCAGGTGGTGGATGCCGACCCGCGCCGCATCAAGCGCCTGCGGGTCCGCCGCATGCCGGAAGAGGCGGAGGGCGAGGGTGGCAACGGCTGAGCCCCCGGCCGGGGGCTCTGCCCGGCTTGCCGCGCTGGCCGCGCGCATCGGCCGCCTGACGGGCTGGCGCCGGGCGCTCGTCGCCCTTGCCGCCGGCGCCCTGGCGACGGCGGCCCTGCCCCCCGTGCACGCCGTGCCCCTCCTGCTGGTGGCCTTTCCCGTGCTGGTGTGGCTGCTGGACGGCCGGACGCGGGCGCGCGGTGCCTTCCTCGACGGTTTCCTGTTCGGCCTGGGGCACTGGCTCACGGGCATCTACTGGGTGGCCGAGGCCATGCTGGTGCAGGCCGACCGGTTCGCCTGGCTCATCCCCGTGGCCGTGCCCGGGCTGGCGGCCGTCCTGGCCGTCTTCCCGGCCCTGGCGGTGGTCCTGGCCTGGCGGCTGGCGCCGCCGGGCACGGGGCGGGTGCTGCTTCTGGTGGCGGCGTGGACCGCCCTGGCGTGGCTGCGCGGCTGGATCTTCACCGGCTTCCCGTGGAACGTGCTGGCCACGGCGTGGACACCATGGCCCGCGATGCTCCAGCCGGCGGCCTGGCTGGGCGCCTATGGCCTGGGGCTCGCCACGGTGGCCGCCGCCGCCCTGCCGGCGCGCCTGGCCGCGCCCGGCTGGCGCAACGGCGTTGCCGCCGGCGCCGGGCTGTTGGTGCTGGCGGGCCTGGGCGCTGCCGGGGGCGCGCGTCTCGCCGGCGCCGACGGCGGCGTGGTGCCCGGTGTCCGCCTGCGCCTGGTGCAGCCCGCCGTGCCCCAGGGGCGCAAATGGGTGCCGGAAGAACGCCCCCGGCACGTCAAACAGCTCATCCGCATGAGCCGGCGGCCCGGGTCCGACGGCCGCACCCACGTCATCTGGCCGGAAACGGCGGTGCCCTATTTCCTGGGGCGCAATGGCCGCGTTCGCCGCGCCGTGGCGCGTGCCGCGCCGCCCGGCGGTGCCGTCGTCACCGGCGCGCCGCGTGCCGGCGCCGGAACGGAAAGCGGCGGCCTCCGGGCCTGGAACAGCATCCGGGTGGTGCGCCCGGACGGCACGGTGAGCGCCACCTACGACAAGCACCACCTGGTGCCCTTCGGGGAGTACATGCCCTTGTCCGGGATTCTGCCCCTGGAACGCCTGGCCCCGGGACGCGGCACCTTCACGCCCGGCGACGGGCCCCGGCGGCTGCCGATCCCGGGGGCGCCGCCGGCCAATCCCCTGGTGTGCTACGAGGCCATCTTCCCGGGCGCCGTGACGGACGCGGCCGGGAAGGGCCGCTGGCTCCTGAATCTGACCAACGACGCCTGGTTCGGCACCAGCGCCGGCCCCCATCAGCATTTCGCCGCCGCCCGCCTGCGCGCGGTGGAGGAGGGGCGGCCCCTGGTGCGCGTGGCCAACACGGGAATCAGCGGGGTGGTGGATTCGTACGGCCGGGTCCGGGCGCTTCTTGGACTGGGAGAAAAGGGCATCATCGACACCCCTTTGCCGCGTCCACTGTCTTCGCGAACACCGTATGCTGTGTGGGGGAATGCCCTTCCGCTTGTTCTGGTCGTTGTGGTGGGCGTCGCGGGGCTGGCCGTGGGACGGTACCGGGCATGAGGCGGTATTGACGGCATACAGTCGTATGAATACGCTTAAAAAGCCGCGTAACGGTTGCGGCGGACCGCCCTCGGGGGTTCGCTCGTTACGCGTAAACCTCGCCGCTTCGGGGCGGGAACAACCATAACGGAGAGGGAAGCGCCACGCATGGCGGAATCAGAGGACAAGCCCGCGGGGTCGGGGGGGCGGACGCCCGGTCGCGGCCGGAATCCCACCGGCAAGCCCAATCCCATCGACGTGCACGTCGGCAGCCGGGTGCGCCTGCGGCGGACGCTGCGGGGCATGAGCCAGGAGAAACTGGGCGAGGCCATCGGGCTCACCTTCCAGCAGGTGCAGAAATACGAGCGGGGCGCGAATCGCATCGGCGCCAGCCGGCTCTACGACCTGAGCCGCGTGCTGGACGTGCCTGTGAGCTTTTTCTTCGATGACATGCCTGAGGACATCGCGGAACAGAGTCCGCGCCAGCAGGGCGAGGGCCTGGCCGAGGAGCGCGAGGACTTCGAGGCCGACCCCATGAACAAGCGCGAGACCCTGGAACTGGTGCGGGCCTACTACCGCATTTCCGATCCCCAGGTGCGCAAACGGGTGTTCGAACTGGCCAAGTCCCTGGCCAAGGCCAGCGGGGCCGGGGTGGAAGAGCCCCTGCCCGAAGAGGCCGCGGAGGCCGACGGCGAGGACCTCGAGGACTAGGCGACTCCCGCGCGAGGCGTGAGGGCGCCCGGGACAGTCCGTCCTTGCCGACAGCTACTGGTAGTCAAACCGGAAAAGGTTATACTCGTAAAGGAAGGCGTTCCCCCTTTCCGTCGCACGACCTCCCTGCCATAATGCGTCTATAGGGATGCAAAACGGCAGGGAGTTACGCCTTTTGAGCGCAGACACCACCGCCAACGATTCCGGTCCGCTTGACAGCGCCTCGCGCGCTCGCGACCACACCATCAACCGAAGCGTGGGGCACCGCATCCGGCAGCAGCGCCTGGCCCGCGGGCTCAGCCAGGAGGCCCTGGCGGCCGCCGTGGGGGTTCATCTGCAGCAGGTGCAGCGCTGGGAACACGGCGAGAATCGCGTGGTGGCCAGCCGGCTGTACGCCTTGAGCCGTGCCCTGGGCGTTTCCGTGGATTTCTTTTTCGATGCCCCGGCCCCCGCGCCGGAGGGCCCCCTGGCGGACGGTGACGGCGGCGCCCCCCGCGACGGCGAGGTGCTGCGTGTGGCGCGGCTGTTCCACGCCGTGGGCGACGACGCCCAGCGGCGCGGCCTCCTGAACCTGGTGCGTGCCCTGGCGGACAGTGACACGGTGGGGCGGGCCGACAGCGACGATCCGGGCTGGTCCGGCAGCGGCTGACCCCCGGGGCGTGTCAGGCCGGGTCCCCCATTTCGCTGCGCAGGCGTTCGCGCAGGATGTCGATGGGGACGACGCCGCCCGCGCCCGTCTCGAAGTGCCAGAAGGTCCAGCCGTTGCATGCCGACAGGCCCTGCACCGCGGCCGCCACCTGGTGGATGGAGCCGCGGTGGTTCTCCGTGATGAGGCTGCCGTCGGCGCGCACCTTGGCCGTATAGCGCTGCCGCTGGTCGAACAGGATGTCGCCGGGCCGCAGCAGGCCCCGCTCCAGCACCATGCCGAAGGGCACGCGCGGCTGCTGTTTCCTGGACGGCGTGATGAGAAGTTCCGGGTCCGTGACGGGCACCACGTCGCGCAGCCGCTCGCGCGCCAGGCGGACGTAGGTATCGTCCCGCTCGATGCCCAGGTAGCGGCGGTTCAGCTTGCGCGCCGCGGCCCCCGAGGTGCCCGTGCCGAAGAAGGGATCGAGCACCAGGTCGCGGGGCTCGGTGGCCGCCATGACCACACGATAGAGCAGGGCCTCCGGCTTCTGGGTGGGGTGCGCCTTGCGGCCGTCCTCCTTGAGGCGCTCGCCCCCGTTGCACAGGGGCAGCGCCCAGTCCGAGCGCATCTGCACCCCGTCGTTCAGGGACTTCAGGGCCTCGTAGTTGAAGGTGTAGCGGGATTCCTTGTGCTTGGCGGCCCACAACAGGGTCTCGTGCGCGTTGGTGAAGCGCCGGCCCTTGAAATTGGGCATGGGGTTGGTCTTGTGCCACACCACGTCGTTGAGCATCCAGAAATCCAGGTCCTGGAGGATGGTGCCCACCCGGAAGATGTTGTGGTAGCTGCCGATGACCCACACGGTCCCGTCGTCCTTCAGGACCCGGCGCACCGCCTGGAGCCAGCGGCGGGTGAAGTGGTCGTAGTCCGTGAAGGTGCCGAACTGGTCCCAGCTGTCCGTGACGGCGTCCACCCGCCGCTGGTTTTCCGGCCGGTGCAGCTCGCCCTCGAGCTGGAGGTTGTAGGGCGGGTCGGCGAACACCATGTCCACGGACTTCTCGGGCAATGCGTCCATGACCTCGACGCAATCACCCTGCACGATGGTGTCCGCATCCAGGCGATGCAGCGTGCTCAACGGGATTCCCCGGTTTCTTGACGAGTCGCTTCAACCTGCCCCGGTCCGGCGCCGGCCGTCAAGGCATGGTAGGCGGCGCGCTCCTTACCACTTCGTAAAGGGCCACGGCCGCCGCGTTGGAGACGTTCAGGCTGGGCATCCCGGGGGCCGTGGGCAGATGCACCAGGGCGTCGCAGGATTCGCGGGTGAGCCGCCGCAGGCCCGGGCCCTCGGCGCCCAGGACGAGGCCGGCGCGGGCCGGGGGCGCGGCCGCCGCCAGGGGCGTTGCCGCCGAGTCGTCCAGGCCCAGGCACCACAGCCCGGCGGCCCGGGCGGCGGCCACGGCGCGCGCCAGGTTGGGGACGCGTGTGGGCGGCAGGGCCTCCAGCGCACCGCTGGCGGCCTTGGCCAGGACGCCCGTTTCCGGCGGGGCGTGGCGGTCCGTCACCACCACCGCGGCGACACCGAAGGCGGCCGCCGAGCGCACAATGGCGCCCACGTTGTGCGGATCCGTCACCCGGTCCAGCACGGTCCGGATCGCGGCCAAGCCGTCCCGGTCCGCCATGACCTCTTCGGGGAGTTCCCACATCTCCACAAAGCGCTGGTTCCACGCCAGCATGCGGTTGTTGCGGTCGGCCACCAGAATGCCGTCCGGCGAGGTTTCGAACTGGGCCTTCAGCAGGGCGTTGGCAAAAAGCAGGGGTTCCCCCGAGCCCTCCGGTTCGTTCTTCCTCACGAGCTCCCATCTCCCTATGGCG
>CAJXLG010000025.1 GCA_913055885.1 uncultured Rhodospirillales bacterium | reverse complement strand
CGCTTGCAACGTCGAAGGCTCTTGAAGATGGACCACATCGTCTGCGAGCCTTCTCCTCGCAATCAGCACGGCGCAGGCCAACACAGCGCGTCGAGCGGTGCGACAATCCGGGCTAGACACCTGAGGGACCGGACTTATCGCCATGGCGGACCGGGCATCCAAGCACGCACGGAAAAGCGGCCTGCGGCCGGACGAGGTCCGACTGTGGCACGAAACGATGGCCGACGTCCGCCCGTTGCGCGGGGAAAAGCCATGGGAGGATGCGCTGCCGGAGGACGACCCGGGGCCTGTGGAAGAGGCCGTCGTGGACTCCGGGCCACCGCCCGAAGCGGAAGCGCCGCCGCCGCCACCCCGCAAGCCCTCGCAGCCGAAACCGGGCCGGAAGCCCCTGACCCCGGGCGATACAAGCAGCATGGACCGGCGCACCGCGGACCGGTTCCGCCGCGGCCGCCTGCCCATCGAGGCGCGGCTGGATCTGCACGGTCTGACCCAGGCGGAAGCCCATCGGGCGCTGGATTCCTTCGTGGACGCCGGTTATCGGGCCGGCCGTCGCTGCGTCCTGGTCATCACGGGCAAGGGGACACGCGGCGAAAGCGGCGTCCTTCGCCGGGCCGTGCCGCAATGGCTGAACGAGCCGAGCCTGCGCGGCCGTGTCCTGGCCTTCACCCACGCCCGGCCGCACCACGGGGGTGAAGGGGCCCTTTATCTCCTGCTGCGTCGGCGCCGCGAGGACTGAGCGACAGGGAGGAACGCCATGATCCGATACACGCTGCGCTGTAGCCAGGGCCACACCTTTGACGAATGGTTCGCCAGCATCGGGGCCTTCGAGGAACAGCGCGACGGCGAAAGCCTGCGGTGCCCCGAATGTGGCGACACCCGGGTCCACAAGCCCATTGCCGCCCCGGCCGTGAACAGCAGCGGCCGACAGGCGGAACCCGAACCGGCAACGTGCGGCGCCCCGGGCTGCGGCGGCGGCATGTGCGGCATGCCGTGAAGCCGGGTTTCACGCTCCGGCGCCGAGCAGGTGCGCCCTTGCCTGCGCGACGCACCGCTCGAAAGCGGTGAGGTCGGCGAATCGCGCCGTCGCCGGGGCGTCCTCGGCGACAACGGCGGCGCCGCTTTCCAGGACGGCGCCGTCCAGCATCAGGTTGTCCGTCATGCCGAACCGCTCGATGAAAAGCCCGTCGGCGGCATAATCGGCCGCGGGCCCAGCGCCGATATCGGCCGCAACACGGCTCGCGTGGTCCGCGGCAACGTTGCTGTAGGCGAACACCGGACGCGCCGCTGCCCGCATCACGCCCATCTCGAACGCCGTTCCGGGATCGGCGCCCGGGCCACGGAACGGCGTGATGTTGGCGATGATGGCATCGCACGCCTGGATCAGGCCCATGTTGGCCCGATAGATGGCCTCGCCGGTCCCCTGTGCGGACTCCCGGACGGCCTCCACGTCGGCGTCCAATGGGAAGTGACCCTCAAGGCCGTAACGGGCGCAGATATCCGTTTTCCGCCGGCCGATATCCCGCGCATCGGGCAAAAAAACTTCCGGACCGGCGAGATAGACTTTCATGGTTGTGCCTCATGCCGCCTTGCCGTGCTGGATCCGCCGATACCCCAGCGCCTCCGCCACGTGCAGCCGGCGCACGGCATCCACCCCCTCCAGGTCCGCGAGCGTCCGCGCCAGCCGCAGGATGCGGTAATAGGCCCGGGCGGAGAGGCGCAGGCGTTCGGCCGCCTCCGCCAGCAGTTTCCGTCCGTCGTCGTCGGGAAGCGCCACCCGTTGCAGGGTGTCGCCGTCGGCCTCGGCGTTGGTGGCCATGGTCAGCCCGGATGCGCGATAGCGTTCGGCCTGGCCGGCGCGCGCCGTTGCCACCCGTGCGGTGACGTCCGCCGAGCTTTCGGTGGGCGGCGGCAGGGCGAGGTCGGCGGGGTTCACCGGCGGCACTTCCACCGTCAGGTCAATGCGATCGAGCAGGGGGCCGGAAAGCCGGTTCTGGTAGTCCGTGGCGCAGCGCGGGGCCTTGTTGCAGGCCATCTCGGGATCGCCCAGGTAGCCGCAGCGGCACGGGTTCATGGCCCCCACGAGCTGGACGCGCGCCGGATAGCTCACATGGGCATCGGCGCGCGCCACCGTCGCCCGGCCCGTCTCCAGCGGCTGACGCAGGGCCTCCAGGGCCTGGCGCTGGAATTCGGGCAACTCGTCCAGGAAGAGCACCCCGTTGTGGGCGAGGGATACCTCGCCGGGCCGGGCGCGCGAGCCGCCGCCGATGAGCGCCGCCATGCTGGCGGAGTGATGCGGGTCGCGAAAGGGGCGCCGGCGCAGCACGGCGCCGTCGGTGAGCATCCCGGCCACGGAATGAATCATGCTGGCTTCCAGGGCCTCCGCCGGGGCCAGCGGCGGCAGCAGGCCGGGGAGGCGGGCCGCCAGCATGCTCTTGCCGGCCCCCGGCGGCCCGATCATGAGCATGTTGTGGGCCCCCGCGGCGGCCACCTCCAGGGCGCGCTTGGCCGTTTCCTGGCCCTTGATGTCGGCAAGGTCGCTCATGGCGTCCGCCTCGGGGGCGATGGCCGGTTCCGGACGGCTCAGGACCTGGCTGCCCTTGAAGTGGTTGACGAGCGACAGAAGGGTGTTGCCGGCGATCACGTCGCCGGCACCCGCCCAGGCCGCTTCCCCGCCCTGGCCCCCGGGACAGATGAGGCCCCGTTCCCGGGCCGCGGCGTGAACGGCGGCGGGCAGCACGCCGGACACCGGCGCGATGCTGCCGTCCAGGCCCAGCTCCCCCAGGGCCACGTACTGGTCCAGTTCCTCCGCGGGCAGCACGTCCATGACCATCAACAGCCCCAGTGCCACGGGGAGGTCGAAGTGGCTGCCCTCTTTCACCACGTCGGCGGGCGCCAGATTCACGGTGATGCGCTTGGGCGGCAGGGCGAGGCCCAGGGCGGTCAGGGCGGCCCGCACGCGCTCACGACTCTCGCCCACGGCCTTGTCGGGGAGCCCCACAACGCTGAAGGCGGGAATGCCGGACGCGACGTGAACCTGCACGTCGATGTCGATGGTTTCGATGCCCTGGAAGGCGACGGTGTGAACCCGGGCGACCATGGCGCTCCCTGCGTCGGCGGTAGACGGCGGGGAGCGTAAACAACCGTCGCGCCACACGCCATAGGCGGCTTTGCGCGTCCTCCATGGTTTCTCAGGTATCCGCGTCGTCACGGCGCAGGGCCCACAGGTAATAGGCCAGGATGCCCCCGGCGATGGCCCCGACGACCAGGGCCTTGAGAAGGAAGCGCACGGTCAGGCCGCCGCCGAGCAGGGTATACACGAGGCCGACAAGATCGCCGATGGCGACGATGGCGGCGACAAACAGGGCCAGATAGGTGAGCCATTTCCGGGCACCCGAGCCGCGCCGCGTGGGGTCACGCCGGAGGGCGCGGCGAAGGCGCCACGAAACATGGAGGAAGACGGGCACCGCCACGATCATCTGAGCCAGCGGCAGCCGCACGGCCTCGGCAAAACCGGCCCATGCCGCCCCGGTCCCGCCCCCTTCGGGAAAGAGCCGGTCGATGACCTCGAAAAGCAGATCGCCCAGGCCCCAGACGGCCAGGAAGAGGGTTGTGAACAACAAAAGATAGCGGAACGTTTCGCCGGCCGACAGCCACGGCCTGGGGCGCGGCACGGGCACCGGGAAGTCCACCGCGGCGAAACGACCGAGGGCCAACAGGATGCGGTGGCGCGGCCAACCCGCGGCCACCAGGACGTGCTCGATGGTGTCACGATCCTCGCCGCGGGCCAGGGCTTCGCGCACGAATCGGGTCAGCTCGTCGTCCGATCCCGCCATGATCGCTCCTTATCCGGCAAGCCGGCGCTCGATGGCGTCCCAGATCAGGCCTTCCAGGTTGGCCCCGTCGAAGCGGTCGATTTCCTGCAGGCCCGTGGGAGAGGTGACGTTGATTTCCGTGAGATAGGGACCGATGACGTCGATGCCGGCAAAGACCAGCCCCCGCGCCTTGAGGGCGGGTCCCACGGCGTCGCAGATGTGCCGGTCGCGCGCGTCCAGGGTGGCGGCTTCCGCCCGGCCGCCCACATGCAGGTTCGACCGCGCCTCGCCCTGCGGCGGGATGCGGTTGATGATGCCCGCGGCCTCCCCGTCCACCAGGATGATGCGCCGATCCCCTTCCCGGATCTCGGGAAGATATTTCTGCACGATCAAGGGCTCCCGGTAGAGCTGGGTGAAGGTCTCCAGGAGGGCGTTCAGGTTCTCGTCGTCGGGCGTGATGCGGAAGATGCTGGATCCGCCGTTGCCGAAAAGGGGCTTCACGATGATGTCCCCCCAGGCCGCCCGGGCTTCCAGGATGCGCTGCCGGTCCGAGGTGATGACGGTGGGCGGCATGAGGTCGCCGAAATGGGCGACGAACAGCTTTTCCGGCGCGTTACGCACGTGGAACGGATCGTTGACCACCAGGGTGCGCGGGTGGATGTGTTCCAGGATGTGGGTGGCCGTGATGTAGGCCATGTCGAACGGCGGGTCCTGGCGCATGAGCACGCTGTCCAGCGTCCCCAGGTCCAGGACCTCCGGCTCGCCCAGGGTGTAGTGGTTGCCGGCTTGCCGGCGCACTTCCAGCGGCCAGGCACGCGCTTCCACCCGGCCATCCGCGAAGACCAGATTGTGGGGCGGATAGTACCACAGCCGATGCCCCCGGCGCTGCCCTTCCAGCGCCAGGGCGAAGGTGGAATCCCCCTGGATGTCGATGTTGGCGATGGGGTCCATCTGGATGCCGACGGCAAGGGTCATGAGGGTGTGGTTCCCTGATCGTCTTTCGGTGGCGCCGGTTGGAGGGGTTCGTGCCATTCGCTGGCGAGCACCGTATGATCGCGCACCCCGCGCACGTATTCCACGGCGCGGATGTGGTCGAGCACGCGCTGGCGCTCCTTGTCGCTGCGGGCGATGCCCAGGACGTGGACCACGCGGTGGGAAACGGTGATGGCGTAGTTGATGGCGTGCACCCGGCCGTCCGCCATGAGGCGTCCCTTGATCTCGGCGGCGATGAGTTCGTCGCGGGCGAGACCGGAAGGCTCCGTGGCGGCGTCGGGGTCCACGCGCACGGCGTTGATGACGTCACGCACGCCGTCCACCCGCCAGGCCAGCCGCACGGCGGTGGTGCGCTGCCCCGGCTCGGGCACCCGGCCCGTGAGCAGCACCCGCCGCCCGTGCACGGTGAGGCCCACCCGGCGATACATGTCGGGATCGGCCTCCAGCCAGGCCTTGTTGATCCGCGCCCGGATGCGCAGGTCCGCGGCGGCCCCGGCCAGGCCGCGTTCCTGGGCGGCGGCGATGCCCGTGGTGGCGGCGGCGCCCACGGCCATGCCGGTGGGGCTGCATGCCGTGAGGCCGGGGCCCAGCGCCAGCGCGATCAGCACGGCGACAAGCGTTCGCAACGGCCTTTGCCCTCCCTCGTTCATGGTCCCTGAATAGCCTCGAATCGGCCGACAGGGAAGGGGGTGCGCTCAGGGGCGCCAGGCATCGGGGATATGGTGCGGCCAGGGCCGCCTGCCTACCACCATGACGTCGAAACGGATGTCCAGGCCGGCGTGATCGGGCCGACGCGCCAGCCAGGCCCCGGCCGCCCGCTCCAGGCGCCGCTGTTTGTCGCGGGTGACGGCGGCCACCGCCTCGCCGACGGTGCCGCGCGTCTTCACTTCCACCACGGCCAGCACCCGGCCGCGGCGCGCCAGGACATCCACCTCCGCCCCGGGGAGGCGCAGGTTGCGGCCCACGATGCCGTACCCCTTGAGGCGCAGCACCAGGGCACACCACGCCTCCGCCCGGCGGCCCGTGCGCCGGCTCATCCGGCCCCTCCGGAACCAAGACCCAGCGCCCGATCGTAGAGGGCCTTGCGCGGCCGCCCGGTGGCCGCGGCCACGCGTGCGGCGGCGCCCTTGACGCCGCTGCCCTCCGCCAGGGCCTCGGCCAGCATGCGGTCCACGGTGGCGTCGTCCGCCGCCGGCGCGGCGTCGGGCGGCCCCACCACCACCACAACCTCGCCCTTCGGCGGCCCGCTGGCGGCATAGCTTTCCGCCAAAGCGGGCAGGCTGTCGCGCACGATGGTCTCGTGCCGCTTGCTGAGTTCGCGCGCCACCGCGGCGGGCCGGTCGCCCAGGATGCGGGCCATGTCGTTAAGGGATTCCGGCAGGCGATGGGGCGCTTCCATGATCACCAGCGTGGCCTCGATCCCGGCCAGGCCGGCCAGCCAGTCGGCGCGCGCCTTGGTCCTGGCGGGCGGGAAGCCGGCCGACAGGAAGCGATCCGTGGGCAGGCCGGAGGCGGCCACGGCGGGCAGGACGCTCGAGGCGCCCGGGAGGGGCACCACGGGGACGCCGGCGTCGATGCATGCCCGTACCAGTTTGTAGCCGGGATCGGACACCAGGGGCGTTCCGGCATCGCTGGCGAGGGCCACCACGGCCCCGTCGCCCAGGCGCGTCATGATCCCGGGCCGGGCGCGGTCGGCGTTGTGCTCGTGGTAGGGGGTCATGGGCGCGTCCAGGCCGTGCGCCTTGAGCAGCCGGCCGGTGGTCCGGGTATCCTCGCACGCCACCAGGTCCGCCGCGCCCAGGACGTCCAGGGCGCGCAGGGTGATGTCGCGCAGATGGCCGATGGGCGTGGGCACCAGGTACAGGCCCGGGGCCGGTTTACGCGCCCCGTCATCGCGGCTACCCTCGCCCGCGATGGCGTCATGGGCGGCGCCGTCAAGCCCGGGAGAAGGGGAGGATGATGCTGTCCGCGTCCGTCCGGCGGTTCGTTTTCGGCCCATGGCTCGTCCTGGCCCTGGTGGTCGTTCTGGCCGGCTGCGAAAGCGGCCAACAGGTTCAGTTGTGGGATATGCCGGTGAAAAAGGGCGCCGGCAAGACCGAAAAGGCGCGTGACGGCGCCGCCGACAAGGCGGAGGCAGCGCCGGAAAAGACGTCCGTGGCCGAGGAAAAGACAGCCACCGGGGAGCGTCCCGCCCGGACAACCCCGGAACAGCGGGAGCGCCGCCGCAAGGTGCAGAAGCGAAGCCAGACCATGGCGGTGAGCCCGCCGCGTGAGATCGAATACGGCAGCCGCATCGCCATTCTCCTGCCCCTTTCCGGTGAACACGGCGATGCCGGCCGCGCCCTCCTGAACGCGGCACAGATGGCCCTGTTCGACGTGGCGGGCGAGGATTTCGAGCTCATGCCCATCGACACCAAGGGCACCCGCGAGGGGGCCGAGGTGGCCGCCATCGAGGCGGTGAACCAGGGCGCCTCCCTGGTGCTGGGGCCGCTCTTCTCGCACTCGGTCAAGGGCGCCGCCCCGGTGACGCGCGAGGCCGGCATCAACATGGTGGCCCTGAGCAACGACACCACCCTGGCGGGTGACGGTGTCTATCTCCTGGGCTTCCTGCCGGGGACCCAGGTGGCCCGGGTGGTACGCCACGTCCGCGGCCAGGGCGACGAACGGTTCGCCGGGCTCGTTCCCGACACGGGCTACGGCCGCACCGTGCTCGACGCGTACCGTCAGGCGGTGAAGAACGCCGGCGGCGAGATGGTGCGGGTGCGCCTCTACGACCCCGACGCCGAAAGCTACTCCGAGCTGGTCAAACGCTTTGCCCGCTACGGCAAGCGCCACCGGGCCCTGGTGCAGCAACGCAAGAAGCTCAAGGCGCGCGGCGACCAGGTGGCGCAACAGGCCCTGGCCCGGCTGGAGGGCCGCGAGACCTACGGCGGCCCCGGCTTCGACGCCGTGCTCATTCCCGACAAGGGGACGCGCCTGCGCTCGGTGGCGGCCCTCCTGCCGTATTTTGACGTTTCGCCGCAGGAGGTGACCTTCATGGGCACCATGCTGTGGAACGACCCCACCCTGGCCCGCGAGCCGGCGCTCCAGGGCGGGCTGTTCGCCGGCTCCCCGCACAAGAGCGTGAAGCAGTTCGAAAAACGCTATGAAAAGCTGTACGACAGCACGCCGCCGCGCATCGCTCCCCTGGGCTACGACGCCACGGCCCTCGCCGCCGTCCTGGCGCGCGGCGGGGACGGCCCCGATTTCAGCGCCGAGGCCCTCACCGCGCCCAGCGGCTTCGTCGGCATCAACGGCCTGTTCCGCCTGACGCCGAAGGGCCTGCCCGACCGCCGGCTGGCCGTCATGGCCCTCGAGCAGGACGGCATCAAGGTGGTGGCCCCGGCGGCCCGGACCTTCGCCACCAACTGAGCAGGGCGGCCGCCCGGCGCGGAACCCGGAAAGCTCATGACGGGCATCGCGCGGGGGCGGCCGGGATCACACCAGCCGCTCCAGAACGCTGTCCAGGAGCCGCAGCCCGCGGGCCGTGGGGGCCAGGGCACGCCGGCCGTCCTCCACAAGGCCCTCCGCCGCCAGGGCGGCGCGGGTGGCCGGGTCGATGGCGTCGGCCACGTCCCGCCGCACGCCTTCGGCGAGGCGCAGGCCGAGCAGCAGGCGTTCCACATGCCGCTCCTCGGGCGTGAGTCCTTCGGCCGTTTCCAGGCCGTGCCCCCCGGCATCCACGGCCGCCGCCCAGGCGCCGGGATCCACCAGGCGCTCGACGGCCCACCACGTGCCGTCCGCGCCCACGATGCGGCCGTGCGCTCCGGGCCCCACGCCGACGTACGGGAAGCCGCGCCAGGTGTTCAGGTTGTGGATGCATTCCGCCCCCGGAAGGGCATGGTTGGACACCTCGTAGGCCAGGAAGCCGGCGCCGGCCAGGACCTCCTGCGTGGTGTCGAAAAGGGCGGCGGCGGTGGCCTCGTCGGGGGGCGCCACGCCGCGCTGGTAGAAGGGCGTTCCCGGCTCCACGGTGAGCTGATAGCAGGCAAGGTGCTCCACCCCGAGGGCCACGGCCTCCCGAAGCTCGTTCGCCCATTTTTCGGGTTCCTGGTCCGGGCGGCCGTGCATGAGGTCCAGGGAGACCCGGGGCACGGCGGCCGTCGCGGCGGCCACCGTTTCCACGGCGGCGGCGCGGTCGTGCTGCCGCCCGAGGAACGCCAGGGCATCGTCGTCCAGGGCCTGGACCCCCACGGAGAGCCGGTTGACGCCGGCGGCGGCATAATCCCGGAAACGGGCCGCCCCGCTGGCGCCCGGATTGGCCTCCAGGGTGACTTCCACGTCGGGGGCCACGGGCCAGCGCCCGGCGGCGGCGGAGAGCACCGCCTCCACGGCCGCCGGCGGCATGAGGGAAGGCGTTCCGCCCCCGAAAAAGACACTGGCCAGGACCGGGTCGGGCGCCGGCGCGTCGGCGGCGGCCACTTCCGCGGCCAGTCGCCGGCCCCAGGCGACGCCGTCCACGTCGGCGCCCGCCGTGCTGTTGAAGTCGCAGTAGGGGCACTTGGCCACACAGAAGGGCCAGTGCACGTAAAGGCCGAAAGGCGTGCTCAAGATGCGCGATGGGCCAGACAGGCGTTGACCAGTTTGTTGAAGGCGTCGGCGCGATGGCTCATGGCGTGCTTGGCGTCCGGGTCCATCTCGCCGAAGGTGATGGTGTGGCCGTGCGGCTGGAAGATGGGATCGTAGCCGAAGCCCTTGTCACCCCGCGGCGGCCAGATGATGGTGCCCTCGACGCGGCCCTCGAAGGTTTCCGTGTGGCCGTCGGGCCAGGCCAGGCACAGGACGCAGACAAAGGCGGCGCCGCGGTCGGCGGCATCGCCCATTTCGTTGTTCACCCGTTCCATGGCGGCCCGGAAATCCTTGTCCGGCCCCGCCCAGCGGGCCGAGTAGAGGCCCGGCGCCCCGTTCAGGGCCCTTACGGTGAGCCCGGAATCGTCCGCCAGCGCCGGCAGGTTGCCGCCCCGGGCGGAGGCCAGGGCCTTGATGGCGGCGTTCTCCGCGAAGGTGGTCCCCGTCTCCTCGGGCTCGCTCAGGCCCAGGTCGCCGGCGGACAGGACCGTGAGGCCACAGGGGCCCAGCAGGTCGCCGATCTCGCGCACCTTGCCGGGGTTGTGGCTGGCCACCACGAGACGGTCGGCATCGAGCGGTCGGGTCATGGGTCAGGCGCTCGCTATGGCCCGGGCCTGGGCGGTGGTGAGCTCGCGCGCCCCCTTTTCGGCGAGGTCCAGAAGGCCCACGAACTGGTCGCGCGAGAAGGCGTAGGTCTCGGCCGTGCCCTGCACTTCCACCAGGCCGCCCTTGCCCGTGAGGACGAAGTTGGCGTCGGCGTCGGCGGCGCTGTCCTCGGCGTAATCCAGGTCCAGCACCGGCTCGCCATCGTACAGGCCGCACGACACGGCGGCCACGGAATCCACCAGCGGCGTTGCCTTCACCAGCCCCAGCTCCACGAGCTTCTGGCAGGCCAGGTGCAGGGCGACATAACCGCCGCTGATGGCGGCCGTGCGGGTGCCGCCGTCGGCCTGGATGACGTCGCAGTCCACGGTGATCTGCATTTCCCCGAGGGCCTTGCGGTCCATCACGGCGCGCAGGGCGCGGCCAATGAGGCGCTGGATCTCCACGGTGCGCCCGCCCTGGCGGCCGCGGGCCGCCTCGCGCTCGCCGCGCGTCTCGGTGGCCCGGGGCAGCATGCCGTACTGACCGGTGACCCAGCCCTCCCCCTGGCCGCGCAGCCAGCCGGGCACGCGCTGTTCCACACTGGCCATGCACAGGACCTGGGTATCACCGAAATGGACCATGCAGGACCCCTCGGCGTATTTGTTGACGTCCACCTCGAAGCGGACGGCGCGCATTTCATCGGCGGCGCGGCCGGACGGACGCATGGGCGCACTCCTTCCCTCTTGGCTGATCCGGCGCGGACCCTAGCCTATCTGGCCGCGAGAGGGAAACCCCGGACCCTGCGCCCCACCCGCGTTGACGGTCCGGGACCCGCCCACTAGATTCTCGCGGACGACGGCGGATGGGCGATTCCGGCATGACGACGCGCCTGAAGCATCCCGACATCGGCGAGCTCAGCGAACGCTCGCGCGAGATCTTCCGCCAGGTGGTGGAAGCCTACGTGAGCACGGGCGCGCCGGTGGGATCGCACACCCTGTCGCGGCGGCTGCCCCTGTCCCTGTCGCCGGCGTCGGTGCGCAACGCCATGGGCGACCTGGAGGACCTGGGGCTGCTTTACGCGCCGCATACGTCGGCGGGCCGGCTGCCCACGGAAATGGGGCTCAGGCTGTTCGTCGACGGCCTCCTGGAAGTGGGCGAGCTGGACCCGAAGGAGCAGGAGACCATCGCCCGCCAGTGCACCAGCGCCGGGCACAGCCTGGAGCACATGCTGGAGCAGGCCACGGGCATGCTGTCGGGGCTGTCGCACGCGGCGGGCATGGTGCTGGCGCCCAAGACGGAGGCGGCGCTCAAGCACGTGGAGCTGGTGCCGCTGGGCGCGGACCGCGCGCTTGCCGTCCTGGTGACGGAGCGCGGCATCGTCGAGAACCGGGTCATGGCGCTGCCCGAGGGGCTGCCGGTCTCGGCGCTGGAGGAGGCGACGAACTATCTCAACGCCCGGGTGCGCGGCCGCACCCTGGCGGACGCGCGCGACGTGGTGCAGGAGGAGCTGCAGCGCGACCGCGCGCAGCTCAACGAGCTGGCGCACAAGGTGGTGGAGGCCGGCCTGGCCACCTGGAGCGGCACGGACGAGGCGGGCGAGAGCACCCTGATCGTGCGCGGCCAGGCCCACTTGCTGGACGACGTGACGGCGCTCGAGGACCTGGAGCGCATCCGCGGCCTGTTCGAGGCGCTGGAGACGAAGGAGACCATCCTGCGCTTCGTCGACCTTACGGCCCGCGCGGAGGGCGTGCAGATCTTCATCGGCGCCGAGAACAACCTGTTCAACGTCACGGGCTGTTCCATGGTGGTGGCCCCGTTCCGCAGCCAGCAGCAGCGGATCGTGGGCGCCATCGGGGTCATCGGCCCCACGCGCCTGAACTACGGCCGCATCATCCCGCTCGTGGACTATACCTCGAAAGTCATCGGCAGCCTGTTGAGCTCGCCGGATGAAGCCCCAACGGACAGGACGGAGTAAATGAGCGACGAGCCCATGAACGAAAACAACCCGGAAGCCACCGAGAACCCGGAACCGGCGGCGGAGGCCGGCGACGAGCCGGTGGATGCCGAAGCGGCGGCGGAAGCAGAGCGTGCGGCGGCCCTGGAAAAGGAACTGGAGTCCGTGCGCGAGGAGAATCAGAAGCTCCTCTACGCCTGTTCCGAGGCCCAGAACGCCCAGCGCCGCGCCGAGGAGGAAGGCGAACGCCGCGCCAAGTACGCCGTGGCCAGCTTCGCCAAGGATCTCCTGTCCGTGGCGGACAACCTGCGCCGCGGCCTGGAAAGCGTTTCCGCCGAGGAGCGCCAGAGCAACGAACTGGCCGACCGCATGGCGGAAGGCATGGAAATGGTGGAACGCGAACTCCTCGGCGCCCTGGAGCGTCACGGGGTGAGCCGCATGGAGACCGTGGGCCGGCGCTTCGATCCGCACTATCACCGCGCCGTCTTCGAGGTGGAAGACACCACGGTTCCCCAGCAGACGGTGATGCAGGAGGTGCAGCCCGGCTACATGATCCACGACCGCCTGCTGCGCGAGGCCATGGTGGGCGTGTCCAAGGGCGGCCCCAAGCCGGAGCCGGTCCCGGAATCGGACGAGGGCGAAGAGGGCGCCGAGGCCGGGGAAACCGAGGCGGGCGGCAATGTCGATACGTCCGCGTAACAAACGGTTCGCCGCCGCGATCGTGGCCGCCGGGGTCCTGGCGGCCGGGCCGGCCCTCGGGGAGTCCCTGCCGCCGGACGTCAAGGGCGATCCGGCGCCCGGCACGCGGCTGCGGGTGGACCCGGACAATCTGCCGGAACCCTATGCCGGGGAAAGCGTGGCCAACCCGCCGCGCACGGTGGCCCGGGACGGCCGCCGGCCGCGCGCGCCGGAGGGCTTCGAGGTAACCCTTTTCGCCGACGGTCTGGACCACGCCCGGTGGCTCACGGTGGCCGACAACGGGGACGTCTTCCTGGCCGAATCCGACGCCGGGAAGATCACCCTTTTGCGCGATGCAAACGGTGACGGCCGGGCCGACACGGTGAAACCCTTCGCCACGGGCTTCAACACGCCCACGGGCATGGTCATCCACGACGGCCATTTCTACGTCGCTGATCTGGACGGCATCTGGCGCTTCCCCTACAGCCCGGGCGCCGACGCCCCGGCGGGCGAGCGCCGGCGCATCACCCCGCGCGGCGCCTTCGGCGGCCCGGGTGGCCACTGGACGCGCACCCTGACTCTCGGGCCCGGGAACGAGACCTTCTACGTGGGCATCGGCTCGCGCGGCAATCTCGCCGTGGAACCGGCACCGCGTGCCACCATCAAGGCCTTCCCGGTGGAAGGCGGCTCCGGGGTGGTTTTTGCGTCCGGCCTGCGCAATCCCGTCGGCGTCGCCTTCAGGCCCGGCACCGACGATCTCTACACCGTCGTGAACGAGCGCGACGGCCTGGGCGACGCCCTGGTGCCCGATTACCTGACCCGGGTGGTGAAGGGCGGTTTCTACGGCTGGCCCTACGCCTACCTGGACGGCCGGCCGCAGCCGGGCTTCGCCGACAAGGCGCCGGCCAAGGTGGAAGCCACCCGCATGCCCGACCTGCTGTTCCGGGCCCATTCGGCGCCGCTGGGCCTGGTCTTCCCCACGGCCGGTGTTTTGCCCGGCAAGTGGGCGGGCGGCGCCTATGTGGCCCTGCACGGCTCGTGGAACGCCCAACGGCCGCGCGGCTACATGGTGGTGCACGTGCCCTTCGAGGACGGCGCGCCGCGCGGCGACTACCGGGTCTTCCTGTCCGGCTTCCGGGTGGACGGCGGCACGCGGGCGCGCGTCTGGGGCCGCCCGGTGGGGCTGGCCGAGGCGCCGGACGGCGCCCTGCTGGTGGCCGACGACACGGGGCAGACGGTGTGGCGGGTCGCCCCGGCCGACGCGCCGTGATGGCGGGGCCACCTTGTCCGTTCCCGTCCCGGCCGGCTATAAACGTGCGTGTCTTTCCGGCGATGGGAGGCGGTCATGGCCCTGGTCAACATGAGCGATATGCTCCGCCACGCCCACCGCAATGGCTACGCGGTGGGCGGTTTCGACATGGTGAGCCTGCCGTTTCTCGATGCCATCCTGGCGGCGGGCGAGCGGTGCCGGTCGCCCGTCATCCTCAGCCTGGCCGAATCCCATTTCGAGCACTTCGATTTCGAGACCGCCATGGCGGCGGCCGAGCGGGCGGCCCGGCGGGCCTCCATTCCGGTCGCCATCCATCTTGATCACGGCGGTTCCCTGGACATGGCGACCCGGGCCATCAACCTCGGCTGCAACGGGGTGATGGTGGATGCCTCGGAGGAATCCTTCGAGGCGAACGTGGCCCGCACCCAAGAGGTGGTTGCCATGGCCCACGGCTGCGGCGTGCCCGTGGAGGGTGAGCTGGGGTATGTGGCCGGGGCCGAGGGCGACGACGCGGAAAAGCATCCCGGGGCGGTGCGCTACACGGCTCCGGAAGAGGCCCGCGAATACGTCGAGCGGACCGGCGTGGACTGCCTGGCCGTCTCCATCGGCACCGTCCACGGGCGCATGCGGGGGCAGCCACAACTCGACTTCGACCGGCTGGCGGCGATCAACAACACCCTGGGCCTGCCTTTGGTGCTGCACGGGGGCACCGGCCTCAGTGACGAGAGCTTCCACCGCCTCATCCGCAACGGGATCGCCAAGATCAACTACTACACGGCCGTCAACGACGTCGCGGGCCGGCGCATCCGGGCCAACGCGGAAAACACCCCCGACGGCGGCTACACGGCCATGATGCACGGCGTCCGGGGCGCCATGGCCGACGAGGTGGCCCGCTGCATGGAATGCTGGGGGTCCGCCGGCCGGGCGGAGGGGGTCCTGGCGGAAAGCCGGCCGTGGCATCCGGTGGAGCACGTGATCCTCTACAACGTCTCCGGCGTGGACGACGCCCGGGTGGAGGCCATGATGGCGCGCGGCCGGCAGGTGCTCGCCGGGCTGCCGGGCGTGCGGCGCGTGTTCACCGGCCGCGCGGTGAAGGACGGCGCCCAGTACCGCTTCTCCTGGCTGATCGAGTTCGCCAGCGAGGCGGTGATCGAGACCTACAAGGCGCACCCCGAGCATGTGGCCTTCGCCAACGAGCATTTCCGGCCCGTCGCCGGCGACCGCATCAGCATCGATTTCGCGGGAATCGGCGACGACGTGGCCGAAGCCCGGCGCTAATCCCGGGGCCGCAACGCGGGACTTTCCGGATCGTGGGCCCGGAGGCGCCGCTTGGCCGTGTCCCGTTTCGATACGGCATAACAATAAACACAGCCCTGGGCGCAGGTGTCGTAGTCCCCGATGTCCCGGGCGCTGGCGCAGGCGCACCCCTGCCGATAACCCTTCCCGGGCGCATTGATGTAGCGCCCGGCCATGCGCGACAGCCGCTCGGCATCGATGCAGCGCGCCGCCGTGAGCGGCGGTATCCTCAGGTCCGGCTGGGTGCACAGCGTGGGCGTCAGGCCGTGCGCCACCGCCTCCCCCGCCAGGTCGGCCAGGATGGCCCGTTTCTCGTCGTCCGTCGGGTCGCGCCAGGCGAGGCCGGCGGCGTCCAGATTCCGCCGCGTCTTGCGGTAGGGGTGCATGAAGGACAGGGTCACCTCGTCCACCCAGGGCGCCAGCGCCCCCGCCAGCCGGGCAAAATTGGCGCGGTGCCAGTCGGGCGGCGTGGCGTCGGTAAGGACCACCGGGTCGTAGCGCCAGACGACATTTCCGATCCCGAAACGGCTTGCCAGGTCGCACACGGCGGCCACCGCGTCGTCGGCCTGCGGCACCCCGGCCTCCAGGGCGCGCGGATAGCCGGTCACCGTGTACTGGACATAGAAGGGAAGGCCGCGCTCGGCCACCTCGTCCAGGACGGGCCGGAAGGGCGCAATGTTGCGGGTCCAGAAAAGGAAGCCGTCCACGGCGCGCGGCGTCAGGTCCAGGGTGCTCACCTGGCCGCCCCACGGATTCACCACCCGGCACCAGCCGGCGTCCAGCCGGCGGGCGAACCACGCGCCATAATGGGCGGGGATGTCGGTCTTATAGCTCGCCGAGATGATCATGTGCGAAACAGCTTACGTCGCCGCTTGATGGCACGGACCGGCCGTGTCAGACACGGATCGTCATGCTTACCCTGAAACGCCTGCCCATTGATACCGGGCACGAGAACGTGGCGTTCCTGAGCCGCGCGTGCACCGTCTACCACGCCGAGGAGTTCCAGTCGGTGCCCAAGGTGGCGGTAAGCGACGACCGGACCACCCTGCTGGCCACCCTGAACCTGGTGGACGATCCCGACCTTCTGGGCCCAGACGAGCTGGGCCTTTCCGAACAGGCCTTCCGGCAGCTTGGCCGCCCCGCGGGGACGCGGGTCACCATCACCGAGGCGCCGCCGCCGCCCAGCCTGGATTCCGTGCGCGCCAAGATCCGCGGCCGCGCCCTGGACCCCGGGGAGATCCGCGCCGTCGTGGCCGACGTGGTGGGCGAGCGCTACTCGCGCATGGAACTGGCGGCCTTCCTGGTGGCTTCCGCCGGTTTCCTCACGACGGAAGAGGTGCTGGCCCTCACCCGGGCCATGGTGGAGACCGGCAACCGCCTCGAATGGCACGAGCGGCTGGTGGTGGACAAGCACTGCATCGGCGGCATTCCCGGCCACCGCACCTCCATGATCGTGGTCCCCATCGTGGCGGCGCACGGCCTGCCCATCCCCAAGACCTCGTCGCGCGCCATCACGTCGCCGTCGGGCACGGCGGACACCATGGAGGTGCTGGCGGGCGTGGACGTGCCCATGAACCGCCTGCGCGACATCATCGACCGGGAGCGCGGCTGCATCGTCTGGGGCGGGCACATGAACCTGGCCCCCGCCGACGACCGCATGATCGCCGTGGAACGGCCGCTGGGCTTCGACACCCCGGAACAGATGGTGGCTTCCATCCTGTCCAAGAAGCTGGCGGCCGGTTCCACCCACCTGCTGGTGGACATTCCCGTGGGCCCCACGGCGAAGGTGCGCTCGGCCACCGAGGCCGCGCGGCTGCGCAAGCTTTTCGAGTACGTCGCCGACCGTACGGGGGTTGTCCTGGACACGGTGGTGAGCGACGCCTCCGAGCCCGTGGGCAACGGCATCGGCCCGGTGCTGGAGGTGCGCGACGTGCTGAAGGTGCTGCGCGGCGACGCGGACGCGCCCCGGGACCTGCGGGACAAGGCCCTCATGCTGGCGGGGCGGGTGCTCGATTTCGATCCCGGACTGCGCGGCGGCGCGGGCCGGGAACGGGCGCAGGATCTCGTCGATTCGGGCGCGGCGCTGAAGGCGCTGGAACGAATCGTGCGGGCCCAGGGCCCGGTGAATCCGGACGATCCGCTGCACCCCGGGGCGGCGCCGGCGGACAAGGTGCACGTGGTGCGCTCGCCCGCGGACGGCACGGTGCGGGCCCTGGACTGCGAACGCCTGTCGGCCCTGGCGCGGCTGGCGGGCGCGCCGACGGAAAAGGGCGCCGGCCTCGACCTGCTGTGCAAGACCGGCGACCGCGTTCGCGCCGGGGATCCCCTGTACCGGCTGCACGCGGCCCTGGACACGGACTTCCGCACGGCGGCCCGGGCGGCCGATGCGGCGAGCGGCTACACGGTTGCCTGATACCACCGGCGCCGTCGCGCCCGGCAGCGGCCGAAAGGCACCCCTTACGGCCGCCGGCCTGAAATCGCTTCGTAAAGGGCGCTTGCAGGCCCGCGGGGTGGGACATATATAGGGCGCCACAACGCCAGGGCCCGGCCCGGCTCAGGGAAACATGAAGGCGACAACCCATGGGGGCCTCGGCGGTGCCGCGAGGCCGTAGAGGTCAGCCGAAAGGAATGGGAGAAGGCATGAGCAAGGTAATCGGGATCGACCTCGGGACGACCAACTCCTGCGTCAGCGTGATGGAGGGGTCGAACACCAAGGTCATCGAGAACGCCGAGGGCGCGCGCACCACGCCCTCGATGGTCGCGTTCACGGACGAGGGCGAACGGCTCGTCGGCCAGCCGGCCAAGCGCCAGGCGGTCACCAACCCGGAGAACACGCTGTTCGCCATCAAGCGCCTCATCGGGCGGCCGTACAACGACCCCACGGCGCAGAAGGACAAGGACCTCGTCCCCTACAAGATCGTCGAGGGCGACAACGGGGATGCCTGGGTGGAGGCCCAGGGCCAGAAGTACGCCCCCAGCCAGGTCAGCGCCTACATCCTTCAGAAGATGAAGGAGACGGCGGAAAGCTATCTGGGCGAGGACGTGGAATCCGCCGTCATCACGGTGCCGGCCTACTTCAACGACCAGCAGCGCCAGGCCACCAAGGACGCCGGCCGCATCGCCGGCCTGGACGTGCAGCGCATCATCAACGAGCCCACGGCGGCGGCGCTGGCCTACGGCCTGGACAAGAAGCAGTCCGGCCAGATCGCCGTGTTCGACCTGGGCGGCGGCACGTTCGACATCTCCGTCCTGGAGATCGGCGACGGCGTGTTCGAGGGGAAGTCCACCAACGGCGACACCTTCCTGGGCGGCGAGGACTTCG
>CAJXLG010000024.1 GCA_913055885.1 uncultured Rhodospirillales bacterium | reverse complement strand
CGCCTTGTCGTCGGCGGCGCGCCGGGTAGCGGCATCGAGGGCCGCCTCCGCCGCCCGCAGGGCCTCCACCGCCCGCGACAGCCGCGCCTCCGCCGCCTCGCGTTCATCCGTCTCACCCGCGCGCGCCTGCTCCAGCTCCGCCGCCTCGGCGTCCAGGCGTTCCACGGCGTCCGCCGCCCCGGCGGCGCGCTCGCGCTCGCGTTCCAGGTCCGCCTCCGCCTGGTCGCGCTGTTTCTCCAGCTCGTGGCGCTCCGATTCGATGCGGCGCGCCTCGGCGTGCAACTGGTCGCGCTCCGTGGTCAGGCGCTGGAGGGCGGCGGCGGCCTCCGCCTCTTCCTCGCGGTGCCGCGGCAGGTCGGCGGCGGCCTCCGCCTGTTCCGTGGAAAGCCGGGATGTGCGGGTGGTGAGGTCGGCCACGCGGTTCTCCGCCTCGCGGTGGGCGGCCCGGGCGTTTTCCAGCTCGGCGAGCGCCTCGCGCCAGCGCACGTGCAGCAGCAGGGCCTCGGTGCGCTCGATGTCCTCGGTGAGCCGGCGGTAGCGGGCGGCGTGCTTCGCCTGGCGCTGCAGGCCCTGGCGCTGGTCCTCCAGGGCGTTGAGGACGTCGTCCACGCGCGCCAGGTTGCTTTCCGTGTTCCTGAGGCGCTGTTCGGCCTCGTGGCGGCGGCTGTGCAGGCCGCTGATGCCGGCCGCCTCTTCCAGGAGCTGGCGGCGTTCGGCGGGCCTGGCGTTGACCAGGGCGCCGATGCGCCCCTGCCCCACCAGCGACGGCGAGCGCGCCCCGGTGGCGGTGTCGGCGAACAGGAGCTGAACGTCGCGGGCGCGGGTCTCGTTGCCGTTGACGCGGTAGGTGGAACCCTGGTTGCGCTCGATGCGGCGCACCACCTCCAGCTCGCCGGCGTCGTTGAAACGCGCCGGCGCCTCGCCGCCGGGATTCGCCAGGGTGACGCTCACCTCCGCCACGTTGCGGCCGGGCCGGTGGCTGGTGCCGCCGAAGATGACGTCGTCCATCTCCCCGCCGCGCATCTGGCGGGCGGAGGTCTCGCCCATGACCCAGCGCAGGGCCTCCACCAGGTTGGACTTGCCGCACCCGTTGGGCCCCACCACGGCGGTGAGGCCCGGCGCCAGATCCAGGTCGGCGGGTTCGACGAAGGACTTGAAGCCGGCCAGCCGGAGCTTCTGGAAGCGAAGCATGGCGCGGCTAGTCGGCCGTGGCCTGCTCCACGGCCTTCACGAAGGCGGATACCGGCTTGTTGCCGACGATCTTTTCGCCGTCCACCACGAAGGTGGGCGTGGACTGCACCTCGTGCGTCCTGGCGCCGGTCATGCGGCCCTCGAGGATGGCATCGGTGAGCTTCTCGCTTGTCAGGCAGGCGTCGATGCGCTCATCCGACAGACCGGCGAGCCGGGCCGTCTGCTTGAGCACGCGCGCGGGGTTATCCGCGCGGGCCCAGCGTTCCTGGCTGTCGAACAGGGTATCCAGGAAGGCCCAGTAGCGCCCCTCGGGCATGCAGCGCGCCAGCTTGCTCGCCTTGAGGGCCACCTTGTCCAGCGGGAAGTCGCGGAACACCAGCCGTGCCCTGCCCGGCTCGATGAGCTTCTTCTTCAGCTTCTCCAGCCTGTTCAGGTGGAAGCGGGCGCAGTGCGGGCACGTCATGGAGGAATAGTCGATGATGGTCACCGGCGCGTCGGCATCCCCCAGACTACGTTCCTGCATGGCCCGCTCCAGCCAGGCGGGCGTCTCCGCCCGGGCCGGGACGGCGAACAGCGCGACGGCAAAAAGAACGATCAAGGCACGCACGGCAGCCTCCCTGTGCCACGGATCCGGTGCCTGGACTGTAGGCGCCCCGGGCCGGCGGTTCAAGCGTTGCTCTCCGTGGCCGATGCCCCGGGAATCCGACCCAGGTAGAGGCCCTGGCCGGCCAGGCTGACCCCCAGCGGCTGGACAAGGCCCTCCCGTTCCCACAACCGGATGATTTCCAGTTCCATGTCGCGCAGCGCATCGTCCAGCACCACAAGCGCGCCCGCGCGCAGCCACGGCCGGAAGAACGGCAGCGTGGGCAGGCGACTCCACGCCGTGCCGCCCGGCGCGCCCATGCGCGGCCCGTCGATGAACAGCAGGTCGAAATCCGCCGCCGGCGGATGGCGGGCGGCCACGACCCGATGATCGTAGGTGCGTGTCGTCAGACGGCCGGCATCACAGGGCACCAGGGGCACGGCCATGACGGCCGCGTTTCCGGCGCCGCCCGTTGCTTCGAGCCTGTGTTGTACCGCCGAGACGTGGCCGGCGTCCTCGTCCACGGCCAGGATGTGCCCGTCCGCCCCCTGCCCGGCGGCGAAATGCCGCGCCATGACCAGGGTGGAGAGGCCCGATCCCAGCTCCAGGACCCGCGTGGCGCCAACCGCCTCGACCAGGGCCAGCAGGGTCCGGATCGACGCCGGCGTCAGGGCGTACTCGTCGGGCGCGTGGTCCAGGGCCGCCACCACCGTGTCGTAGACGGGGCCGCCCGCCTCGTCCCGCCAGAAATACGGGCGCGAAGGGGAAAGAGGATTGCTCCCGCCGAGCTTGTCGCGGAGCCCGAAAAGATCCCCGGAATCGAGGCTGATGAGCCCGTCATGGCGCAGCTTCCGGCGCAGCGTCGCCGTATCCATCACGGGCCACTCCCCGTTTCCGCCGCTCGGCATGCGGCCCGCCACATGGTCCGCAGGGCCGCGCCGAGATGGTAACCGAAGGCCGGCCCGTCGCACAGGGGCGAGGCGCGCAAACGCGGCCGCAGCGCGGCACGCAGCGCCGCGAGGGCATGCGGCCGCGCGGCCCACCAGGCGGCCGTCGCCACATAGGCGTCGGCCGTGCCCGCCACCAGCTCCGGCAGGCCGGCATGGGTGAGGTAGCTCGCCGCATGGCGGCTGGCAAAGCCGGTGCCCGGCAGGGTGACCACGGGAACGCCCATCCAAAGGGCCTCGAAGGTGGTGAATCCCCCCGAATAGGGCCACGGATCGAGGCCGATATCCACGCGTTCGTGGGCGGCCAGAAAGGCGGCGTGCGGCGCCGCTCCCTCGAAAAGGATCCGTTCCCCCGCGATGCCGTGGGCGGCGAAACGGGCGCGCAGGGCATCGCATACGCCGGCATCCGTGAACCCCGCGCCCTTGAGGCGGAGGCGGCTGTGCGGCACGGCGGCCAGCACCCGCGCCCACAGGGCGATGACCGTGTCGTTCAGCTTGGCCGGATTGTTGAAGCAGCCGAACGTGACGAAGCCGTTGTCCAGGACCGGCGGCGGCCGCACCGGCGGCGCGTCCGGCGGCGGCTCCACCACAACATACCCGCCGGGCAGCCGGTAGATTCTCTCCGTGTACCACGCCTCGGCGCCGGGCGGCACGGAGGGATCGTCGGCCAGAAACCAGTCCATGGCCGCGAGGCCCGTGGTCCCGTAGCCGCCCCAGATGACCTGCACCGGGGCCGCGCGGTGGCGGCAGACGCGCACCGGGCTCTCCATGCAGCCGGCCAGGCTGAGGAGGATGTCGAGGCCGTCGGCCCGCATGTGCCCGGCCACGGTCAGGGGGTCGAGGCCGCCGATGGCGCGCCGGGCGTCGCAGCACGCCCGGAACCGGCGGCTGTAGGCATCGTCCGGGACGGGCCCGTCGGCGTAGGCGATCAGGCGGAAGTGGCCGGGGTCGAGGTTCTCCAGCCCGGCCAGCCGGAGCGCCAGGCCGCCCGTCTGATAGGCGAACGTGTGGCCGTGCCCCATGACGCCCACGGTGAGCGGCCGCCGTTCGGGATCGTCGGCGGCACGCAAAGGCGTGGCGGGCACGGGGGCCGGGTTCGGCGCGTCCCACGCCCGCTGCTCGCGGAACAGGCCGGCCATGGAAAGCGTGGGCGAACAGTTCAGGACGCGCAGGAAATTGGCCCGGATCGCGGCGTCTTCGGGGGTGATGGCCAGGGCGGCGCGGAAATGGCGCATGGCCTCGTCCACGCGCGCCAGTTCGGTGAGCGCGCGGGCGAGGTTGTTGTGGAAGGCGGCGTTGTGCGGCTCCCGGGCCAGGGCCGCGCGATAGTGGCCGGCCGCCTCGGCCGGCCGCCCCAGCCACGCCAGGGCATTGCCCAGGCCGTTGTGCGCGTCGGCGAAGCCGGGGTCCCGCGCCAGCGCGCGCTCATGGCAGGCGGCCGCCTCCCGCAGCCGGTTCAGGCGTTTCAGGACGCTTCCCAGGTTGTGATGGGCCACCGCCCAGTCCGGCGCCGCGGCGGCGGCCTCCCCGTAGGCCGCCGCCGCCTCGTCCAGCCGTTCCAGGGCCCGCAGGCTGTTGCCCAGGCTGTTCCACGTGCCGGCGTCGTCCGGGGCGCCGGCCAGGGCCCGGCGATAGGCGGCCACGGCCGCGTCATGCCGGGCCAGGCCCGCCAGGGCATGGCCCAGGGCGCGCGCCGCCCCCGCATCCTCCGGGGCCAGATCGACGGCCCGGGCATAGGCGTCCGCGGCCGCCGACAGCCGGCCCTGCCGGGCCAGGACGCTGCCCAGGTTGTGCCAGGCGGCGGGAAGGTCCGGCCGCACCGCCAGGGCGCGCCGGATCAGGGCGGCGGCGGCCGTGCCGTCCCCCCGGCCGTGGGCCGTCACGCCCAGGAGGTGAAGGGCATCGGGCTGCTCCGGCCAAAGACGCAGGATCTCGCGGCACACGGCGGCGGCCTTGTCACCGTCCCCGGCGGCGTACCACCGCGTGGCCTCGGCCAGGCGTTTTTCCAGGCGCAGCCGGGCCCGCCGTTCGACCGCCGCGTCCCCGGGGGCCGGCGCATCGCCATCCGTCATGACGGCCCCTCCGCCCCGTTCTCCGCCGCCGCCAGGCGGTCGAGCCCCGTCATCACCTCGGCGAGCGCGGCGCGCAGGCGTTCGGCGGCCGCCCGCGCGGCGTCGGCGTCGGCCGCCTTGCCCGCCCGGTCCAGGGCCACGGCGGCGTCGGCCACGGCCTGCATGCCCATGTAGCCGGACGACGCCTTGAGGGCGTGGCCCAGGCGGCCGGCGTCCTCGACACGCCCTTCCGCCACGGCCGCCACGGCGTCGTCGCCCGTGCGGGCATAGTGGGCGCGGAAGTCCAGGAGCATGCGCTTGAGCCGGTCGCGCTTGCCGTTCACCAGCTTCAGGGCGGCGACCGTGTCCACGCCCGGCAGGGCATGCAGCGGGTCGCCCGCCCGGGCGCTCTCGGGCGGCGGGGCGCCGGTTTGCGAACCCCCGGTTTCCGCCGTCGCCAGCCAGCGGTTGAGCGTGGCATACAGGTCGTCGGGATCCACGGGCTTGGTGATGTGGTCGTTCATGCCGGCGTCCAGGCTCTTTTCCGCGTCGCCCGACATGGCGTGGGCCGTCATGGCGACGACGGGCAGGTCGCGGAAGCGGCGCGTCTGGCGCAGCCGGCGGGTGGCGGTGAGGCCGTCCATCACGGGCATCTGGATGTCCATGAGGACGAGGTCGGGCCGCTCGCTTTCCACCCTTTCCAGGGCCTCTTCGCCGTTCTCCGCCAGGAGCACGCGGATGCCGGCGTCATCCAGCATGGACGTGGCGACCTCGCGGTTGAGCGCGTTGTCCTCCACCAGCAGGACGCGGCGGCCGTGCAGGCTCGCCGGGGCGACGGCCCGGCGGTGCTCACGCGGCACGGGCTTGTCGGCAAGGCCCAGGGGAACGGTGACGGTGAAGGTGGACCCCTCGCCCGGCGTGCTCGCCACGTCGAAGTCGCCCCCCATGAGGTCCACGAGCTGGCGGCAGACGGCCAGCCCCAGCCCCGTTCCGCCGTGCTCGCGGGTGACGGAGCTGTCGCCCTGGTCGAAGGGCTGGAACAGGGTCTGAAGGTGTTCCGGGCTGATGCCGGCGCCGGTATCGTGGACATCGAAACGCAGCACGACCTGTTGCGCCTCAAGGGAATCGGCCGCCACCGCCACGCGCACGTGCCCGGTGTCGGTGAATTTCACGGCGTTGTTCGCCAGGTTGAGGAGCACCTGCCCCAGGCGCAACGGATCGCCCACGAGGTCGTGCGGCGTCTCCGGGGCGACGTCGAAATGCAGGGCGAGTCCCTTGGCCTCCGCCGTGCCGCGCACGGTGTTGTCCACGGTCTCCAACACCTGATCCAGGGCGAAGGGCTTGTTGTCCAGGGTCATGCGGCCCGCCTCGATGCGCGAGAAGTCCAGAATATCGTCCAGGATGCCCAGGAGCGATTCGGCGGCGGCGCGGATCTTGTCCAGATGGGCCCGCTGCCGCGCCCCCGGATCGTCCTTGAGGGCGCGGTGGGTCATGCCCAGCACGGCGTTCATGGGGGTGCGGATCTCGTGGCTCATGCGGGCCAGGAAGTCGCTCTTGGCGCGCGTGGCGGCCTCGGCGGCCTGGCGTTCCGTCACCGCCTTTTCCTTCTCCTTGCGGGCGGTGACGTCCTGGACGGTCCCCTCGACGAGCGGCGTGCCGTCCTCGCCGGTGATGCGCCGGGCGCTGATGACGGCGGGGAAGGTGTCGCCGTCGCAGCGCGCCAGGGTGGCCTCGAAGTCCGTCACGCCCCCGTCGCTTTCCAGCGTCGCCAGCAGGGCGTCCCATTGCGCCGGGTCGTGAAACAGGGCGTCGCCCAGGCTGTCGGCGGCGTACAGGGCCTCCGGCCCGTCGGCCCCCGCCATGCGCACGAGGGCCGGATTGGCCGTCACACAGACGCCCGCCGGGGTGGTCTGGAAGATGCCCTCGGCGGCGTTCTCGAAGATGGAGCGGTACTTCTGCTCCGCCTTGCGCAGGGCGGCATCGGCGGTTTCCAGCTTGGCCGCCATGTCGTTGAAGGAACTTGCCAGGGTGCCGATCTCGTCGCGGGTTTCCACGGAGACCCGGCGGCGGAAGTCCCGCGTGGAGGCGATGTCGCGCATCTGGCGCGCCACGGCGTCCACGGGCCGGGTGATGAGCCGCCCCGTCACCAGGGCGAAAAGGCCGGCCAGGAACAGGCCCAGGGCCACCCAGCCGATCTGCACCTCGACAATGTCCAGCGCCCGCTGGATCACCGTGCGGCGCGGGGTGTAGGCGGCGATCCAGGCAATGCGCCGGCCGTCGTGCCGATACGGCCGGATCACGGCGTACTCGGTGCGGCCGCCGCGCTCCACCGTGGCGAAACGCCGCCGGCCCGCGCCGGAGAGCTCCGGGGCGACGGAGCCGCCCGCGGCCGCGTCCGGCAGGGTGGAGGCGACGCGTTCGCCTTTCGGCCCGATAAGGTCCACGGAGATGCCGACGATCTTGTTGAAGGTCTCCAACAACCGGTTGTGGATCTTCTGGCGAAAGACCAGGGTGCCCACCACCGTGTCCTCCAGGGCGTAGCTTCCGGGCTCGGGGACAGGCACCGTGACGGGGGTGGCGCCCTCCACCGTCAGGCCCCCCTCCCGGCGGCGGAAGCCCACCCGGGAGCCGTCCAGCGTCGGCCGGGTTTCCGGCAGGGTGGAATCGGGCGCCACGGATTGCCACAGATAGTTCTCGAACCGCACCAGGCCCGCCTCGTGCTCCGGCGCCCGGTGGGTTCCGTCCGGCGCCACCAGGCGCACCCGGTCCACGCCGCCGTAGGCCACGAGGCGCCGGCCCTGGTAGAAGGCCACCTGGTCGAAGCCCTTGTTGCGCAGGGTCTGGCGCAGGTGCTGGATGATCTGGACGCGCAGGTGCCGGATCTGGTCGCGGCTGGCGCCGCCCAGGTCCTGGGCGGCCGTCTCGTGCAGGCTCTTGATGGTGTGCCTGAGGGAGGCGTCGTTGCGCTCGGCCTTGAGCGTTCCGGCCATGCTGGTGGCGGCGCGGTCCAGCTCGGCGGCGAACTGGTCGGCGTAGGTGGTGAGCCGGCGCTGCGCCCGCTCGCGGTAGTCGGCGACGGTCACCCAGATGGCGGAAGCGGAGGCGAGGACGGCGACGAACAGGATGCTCGCCACCGTCTGGACCAGGAGCTTGGTCTTGATGGATTTCATGCGCGTGGCTCCCGCCGGCGCATCATGGATCCCGCCGCTGCGTCGAAGGCCCCGCCCGGTCGGCGTTGGACGCGTCCACCACCCGGGGGCCCGTCGGGACCCTGTCGGGCGCCGTCATGGCATGGCCCGCCGCCAGCCGCGGGAAGGTCGCGGTCGGAAAGCCCCGCCTGCAGGGGCGCGGATCCAGGGCGAAGGCCGTGACCCTCTCGCGGGTCATGCGGGCCGCCGGCCCGGCCGACAGCCACCGCGGCGCCTTCGAGCCCCCCTGTGTCCCGTTACGGCCTGTCATCCCCCAGTAAAGCCCTTCGGCACGCGCGCCCTGTGGCCGCGGTTACCACGGTACCCCGGGGGAGTCAATCGAGCCCCGGATCAACGGATGCGCTTGCGGGCGAGCGCTGCGACGCGCCCGACGTTCTCCGAATCCACCACCGAGGGCTCGGTGTTCACGTCGGGCGGTTCCATGCCGTAGCGCGCCGTCAGGCGCATGAGCTTCACGGCCAGATAGCCCTGCATGTAGGGCTGCTGGTCCAGGGTGAAGGCGAGCAGGCCGTCACGGATCATGCGGATCATGAGCGGCGTCATGTCCACGGCGGCGAAAAAGATGTCGGCGTCGCGCCTCTTGAGCACCCGGCCGGCGGGGTGGGCGGACAGCGGCCCCAGGCTGAGGAAGGCGGAAACGCCCGCGTGGTCGTCCAGATAGGCCTTGATGGTCCCGGCGGCGGCGCGCGCGTCGCTGCCCACCACCACCCGGTCCACCGCGAGGTCGGGCGCCTTTTCCGCCAGCACTTCCGAGATGCCGCGATGGCGCGCCTCCAGGCCGGCGTGCCCGGCCTGCTGGATGAGCACGGCCACCCGGCCCTTCAGATCGCCGCGCCGCCACGCCTCGCGCGCCAGCTTGCGCCCCGCCTTGTAATCGTTCATGCCGATATAGGCGGCGTAGGGCAGATCGTCGCGGCCGGCGTGGTCCGTGGGCCGGGCGTTGTAGGCGATGACGGGGATGCCGGCATCGCGCGCCCGGCGCAGGGCCGGGCCGAAGGCGTCGGCATCGGTAATGGTGGTGGCGATGGCCGCCACCCCTTCCTCGACGGCGTTGTCCAGGAGGGCGATCTGCCGGCTGTAATCGTTCACCTTGCCCGGCGACCGGATGGAGAGGTCCACCCCCGTCTCCCGGGCGGCCGCGCTCGCCCCCTTGAACACCACCTTCCAGAAGGGATCACTGGCCCCGGCGTGGGAGACCAGGACATACCGGTCACCGGCGGTGGCCCGCCCGGCCGCCGCCAGCATCAGGCCCAGGATCGCGGCGAAGAGCACGCCCCGCCGGCATGCCGCACCGACCATGCCCATATCCCCCGTTGGCACCGCCTGCATCGTATCAAGGAAACCACGCCCCGGGGAAGGGGTCAAGCGCCGGGCGCGTGGAGCCCGCCGTCCGCCAGGTGCAGGGTGCGCGTGGCCAGGCGCTGCCGCGCCCCGGCGTCGTGACTCGCCACCACCATGGCCTGGTCCCGGCCGTCCAGGGCGGCGAGGAGACGCTCCGCCGCGGCAGGGTCGAGGCCCGCCGTGGGTTCGTCGAGCAGCAGCACGTCGGGTGCCATGGCCAGCAGCCCGGCGAGCGCCACCAGGCGCTTCTCGCCGCCGGACAGGTGGTGCGGCACCCGGTCGGCCAGATGGCCGGCGCCCACGACGTCCAGGGCGGCGTCCGCGTCGGTCGCGGCGGCGCGGCGCGACCGGCCCAGGTTGCGCGGGCCGAAGGCGACGTCCTCGCGCACGAGGGGGCAGAAAAGCTGGTCGTCGGGGTCCTGGAAGAGCAGCCCGGCGCGCCGCCGCACGGCGCGGAAGTCCGCCTCGCGCCGGCACACGGCGCCGAACGCCGTGACGCGGCCGGCATTTGGCCGCACCAGCCCCACCATGAGCGCCAGCAGGGTGCTCTTGCCGGCGCCGCTGGTCCCCGTGACGGCCAGGCGCTCCCCCGGCCGCAGCACCAGGTCGGCCCCCGCGAGCACCGGCGCCCCGCCGGGATAGGCGAAATGCACGCCGTCGAGCCGGAAGAGCGCCGTCATGCCGCCTCCAGCACCGCCAGGGCGGCGACGGCCGCCGCGCCGGCGGCGGCGAAGGCGGCGTCGGCGGCACCCGGTCGGGTGTCGCCGGCGGGCGGCAGCGTGCCGTCGAACCCCCGGCACTTCATGGCGTTGCCCACGCGCTCGCCGCGCTCCAGCCCGCGCACCAGCAGCATGCCCGTGAAACGGCCCAGGGTGGTCCAGGTATGGGCGTCGAGGCGCGGCCGGAAGGCCCGCGCCCGCAGGGCACCGCGCAGCCGCCCCGCCTCGCGCTCCAGCACCGGCACGTAGCGCGCCGTCAGCACCAGGAGCGCCACCAGCCGCCCGGGCACGCGGAAGGCATGCAGGGCGCCGGCAACCTCGGTGACGGGCAGCGGCGCCACCAGGGCCAGGGCCGCCAGGAGCACGGCCGCCGCCCTGCCCACCACGGCGCCCGCGAGCCCCAGGCCGGCGGCGCTGACCCCCACGGGGCCCACGGTGAAAAGCGGCGGGCCGGGCACACCCAGGGGCACGGTGACCCCCACGAGGGCCAGGAAGCCGGCGGCGGCCAGGAGGTGCCGCCCGGCGGCGCGCCCCCCCTGCCCCGCCAGCGGCACCAGCAGGGCGGCGACGACAAGGGCCGCGGCGACGGCGGAGGGCGTGCGCAGGACCACCACCACCGCCGCCCACACGCCGGCGGCGGCGACACGGGTGCGCGGGTCCAGGCGGTCCAGGGGCGCGCTCATGCCGGCACCGTAGCCGCCCGCGACGCGGCGCGGCAATGACCGACCGGCCGCCCCACTCCCTGGCGCCGGAACCGGCGTGGCGTTTGACCCGGCGGGGCCCCGCCCGTCATAGTCCGCTCGTTGAGGCAAAACGGGAACGCCATGACCGACGAAAGCGACCCCCCCGGGGACCCGGAAGCCGCCCGGCACGCCCGCAAGATGGCCAAGAAGAAGGCGGCCCGCGAGCGCCTCATGGCCGGGCGCACGGACGAGCGCGGCCTGGTGCTGGTGCACACAGGCAAGGGCAAGGGCAAGTCCACCGCCGCCTTCGGCCTGGTGCTGCGCGCCCTGGGGCACGCCATGAACGTGGGAATCGTGCAGTTCATCAAGGGCCAGTGGGATACCGGCGAGCGCGCGGTGCTCGACCGCTTCCCCGACAGGGTGCGCATGGTGGCCCGCGGCGACGGCTTCACCTGGGAGACCCAGGACCGCGACCGCGACACCGCCGCCGTCCAACACGCCTGGGACGAAGCGGCGGCCATGATCGCCGATCCCGACATCCCCCTCGTGGTGCTGGACGAGATCAACGTGGTCCTGCGCTACGGCTACCTCGCCACGGACCGGGTCCTGGAGGCCCTGGCCGGACGGCCGGCGGACAGCCACGTGGTGCTCACCGGGCGCAACGCGCCGCAGGCGATCCTCGACGCCGCCGACCTGGTGACGGAAATGGAATTGGTGCGCCACCCCTTCCGCGACGGCGTGAAGGCGCAGGCGGGCATCGAGTACTGACGCGTGCGGCGGCCCGGGCGCCCGGGCCACGGGGAACGGCCTGATACGAAAGCATGGGGTACGGCACCAACCGCGCATTCGTATGATCATATGGCGCACCGGATGTTTTGATTCGTGGCAAAACATCCGGGTGCGCGATGGGCTCAGGCGCCGCTCGGGCTTATACCGGCGCCCCTGAAGAGACGCCTCGCGAGTCATCTTCAAGGGGGCGCCGGTATAAGAGTGCTTTTTTCGAGCCTTCAGGATCGATAGGGTCCGCCGCCGCGGTTACGAGGCAGGACCGGGCGCGCCGGGCAGCGCGCCCCCAAGAGGGAAGGCATGATCCAGCGTTTGAAAAGCCTGTGGCAGCGCCGGCGCACCCTGCGCATCGGCGAGGTGGTGCTGCTGCTGTCGGCCACCGTCACCGTCCTGGCGGTGGTGGTGGTCTACACCATGTCCCAGTTCATCGAGCGCAAGGCCATCCAGGACCTGGCCGTGGAGGAGGCGCGCCAGACCTCCAAGCTGGTCTTCCAGAGCCTCTACTCGGCCATGAGCAAGGGCTGGAGCGAGGAGGAGATCGACGAGATCATCGGCCGCCTCAATTCCATCCAGCCCGGCATGAAGGTGGACGTGGTGCGCAGCCACGCCGTCATCCAGCAGTACGGCGACAGGGCGGGCGAAAAAGCCAAGCGGAAGAACGACCCCAGGGTCCGCAAGGCCCTTAAGACGGGGAACGATCGCCTCATCACCCGGGAGAATTCCATCCGCTATCTCTATCCGGTGAAAGTCAAGAAGGCGTGCCAGCGCTGCCACGACGTGCCCGTGGGCACGGTGAACGGCCTTGTCGATGTCTCCTATCCCATCGACAACCTCAAGATTTCCCTGGGCTTTGTCATCAATACGGTCATCGGCTATTTCGTCGCCATCCTGATCATTCTTTCCATTGCCCTTTACATCAAGCTGCGCTGGTTCGTGGTGCGGCCCGTGGTGCAGCTTGCCGGCGTCATCAAGGAGATCATCCAGCACACGGATCTGGACCGGCGGGTGGGCCGCCAGAACCTGGGCATCGACGAGCTGGACGAGCTTACCCGGCACTTCAACAAGCTCCTGGAGACCGTCCAGGACTACCAGTCGAAGCTGGAGGAATTCTCCATCCGCGATCCCCTGACGGGGCTCTACAACCGGCGCAAGTTCGAGGATTTCCTGGCCTACGAGGTGGACCGGGCGCGCCGGCACGGCCACGCCTTCTGCATCGCCATGCTGGACCTGGACAACTTCAAGCACATCAACGACACCTTCGGCCATCCCGTGGGCGACCTGGCCCTCAAGGAGCTTGCGGAGATCCTCAACCAGAACACCCGCAAGTCCGATGTGGTGGCCCGCCTGGGCGGCGACGAGTTCGCCGTGCTGCTGCCGGAGACGAGCCGCGAGGGCGGCGAGACGGCGGCCCGCAAGGTGCTCGACGCCATCAACGGCGCCGCCATCCAGCTTCCCGTGGGCACCACCCGCATCGAGAGCAGCGTGGGCCTGGTGTGTCATCCCGACAACGGCGACACCGCCGAGACGCTGGTGGTGGCCATGGACATCGCCATGTACCGCGCCAAGCGGGCCGGCAAGAACCGCGTCGCGGCCCTCGACCGCGGCGAGGAAACGGCCGAGATGGAGGTGTTCAACAAGGGCCAAGCGCTGCGTCAGGCCATCGAGGAGGACCGCGTCATCCCCTTCTTCCACGGCATCGTGGACCTCAACACCCAGCGCCCGGCGGCCTACGAGGTGCTGGCGCGCATCCAGGAGCCCGACGGCAGCACCCGCCCCGCCGGCCAGTTCATCGACCTGGCCGACGAGCTGGGCCTCACGGGCCGGATCGACATCCAGGTCTTCGAGAAGGGGCTCAAGGCCCTGGCGCAGCACCCCGACCCCGAGGTGCGGCTGTTCTTCAACCTGTCGTCCAAGAGCATGGGCGACGCCGAGCGCCTGCGGGCCCTTCCGGGCATCATCCGCGACCACGGCCTGGCGCCGGAGCGCGTGGTGCTGGAGATCACGGAACGCGAGGCCCTGCCCCACTTCCGCCACTTTGTCACCATCATGGAGGAACTGCGCGCCGAGGGCATCGCCTTCGCCCTGGACGACTTCGGCTCCGGCTTCTCCTCCTTCCTGTACCTGAAGTACCTGGAAGTGGACTATGTGAAGATCGAGGGCAGCTTCATCCGCCACGTGGCCACGGACCCCAAGGACCGCGTCATCGTGGAGTACATCAACGGCATGGCGCGGCGCTTCGGCCTGCACACCGTGGCGGAGTTCGTCGAGGACGAGGAAACGGTGCGGCTCCTCCACGACCTGCACGTGGAGCTGGGCCAGGGCTTCCACTTCGGCTACCCCGGCCCGGACCTCATCGAGGGGTCGGAAACATGACCGCCCGGCGCATCGCCGGCCATCAGGGAGCCGGGAAGCGGTAGCCGCTGTGGGCGACGAGCCACGTGTCCACCAGGTCGCGAATGCGGCCCGGCTCCGGGGGCGGGTCCGTGGCCAGCACGTCCAGCAGCTCGTACAGCCGGTCGTGCCGCGACCCGGGAAGCAGTACCGTGCCCTCGGCGCCGCCCCACGCTTCCAGCGCCAGATGGTTGCGGGCCGCCGCGCAGAAGGCGCGCAGCCGCGCCGTCACCTCGGCGGCCGCGCCGCGGCCCGGCGTGGTCGCGGTTTTCAGGTGATGGGCCTCGTGCTCCAGCGCCCGGGCCGAAGCGGCCAGGAGGGCGCGCTGGTTGGCAAGGATCGTGGCGGGAGCATCCGTGCGCATGGCTTCCCCTGCGGGCTGTTCCACGCGGCCGTCGGCGACGGAGTCGCCTTGCCGCCCCGTTGCATAACGCCACGGGGGTCAACAGGGGCTTAAGCCGGCTTTTCCAGCACCAGATTCTCCACCACGTGTGTGGTCTCCACCGGATAGGGCACCAGGTGCATGGCCTTGTGGGCGAGGAACAGGCCCAGGCGCACGGGCAGCCAGCGATAGGCCAGGATGTTGGCGCCCCAGCCCTTGGTGATGGTGAAGGTGAAGAGATCGTCGGCGTTGTTGAAGGTGAGCGGCGTCTCCTGGCGGCGGCGGTCCAGCTCGCGGAAGCCGTAGCCCTCGGCGGTGCGCACGATGGCGGCGTGGTCGTCGGGGGTGGTGGTGTCCGCCATGCTGTGTTCCGCCCTGCGCGCCACCAGCCGTTCCCACGGATTGCCCTTTTTCAGCCGCTCCACGTAGGGCCGGGCGTTGCGCGCCGTCTCGTTGGTGGAGGTGGAAAGGGACAGCAGGCCGCCCGGCGAGAGAAGGCGCCACGCCTGGCGCAGCACCGTGTCCAGGTCCACGTAGGCGAGGATGAAGTGCGCCAGGGCCACGTCATAGGCCTCCGGCGCCGTATGGGCGTCCAGGTGGGCGCTGTCGGTGTGGATGGTGGTGAGCGGCACGGTATCGGCCGCGCGGGCCAGCATGTTGCGCGACAGGTCAGCGCCCGTGAACCGGAAATTGGCGTCCACATTGTTGAAAAGCTGGGCCAGCACGGCGCCGTCGCCCACCCCCATGTCGATGACGCGCACCGGGTCGCGCCAGCCGGCGAGACGATCCCCCAGGAGATCCAGCGTCGCCTTGTTCTTGGCGTCCAGGATGCGGTCGCCGGAATCGTAGGTCTGGGCGATGTGCTCGTGGACCTTCTGGACCAAGGGTTACTCCTCCTCGTAAAGACGCTGCAGGCACGCACGCACGGAATCGCGGACGGATTCCGGCTGCTGGTTGATGGCCTCGGCCAGCGCCCGGGTTTCATGGCGCGCGGCGTAGAGCTGGTCCAGTAACGAAAGGATGACAGGGACCGTTTCCTCGTCCACCGCGAGGTCGTCGCGGATCTCGCGGATGAGGGACGCCCGCGCCACGTCCAGTTCGGTGAAATACCAGGCGCCCTGGTGGTGTTCCGGGCGCACCCAGTCCGCGGCCACCCATACCTCGAGCTGCTCCATGGACAGCCCGTGGACGCGCTCGACGAGCTGCACCGCCGTGATCATGACCGCCCCTCCGTGCCGCGCCGCGGGTTGTAGGGATGCTTTTTCTCCCACTCGGTCACGCAGTTGACCAGCGCCTCGTCCGGCTCGTCGGGCAGCACCACCTGCAGCGTGACGTACTGGTTGCCCGCCCGGGCGCCCGGCCGCTGGATGCCCTTGCCCTTGAGGCGCAGCCGCCGGCCGGTGTTGGACCCCTTGGGCACCGTCAGGCTGACGTCGCCGGTGACCGTGGGCACGGAAATCCTGGCCCCGCCCAGGGCCTCGCCCGGGGTGACGGAGACGGTCACGTAGACGTCGTCGCCGTCGCGGGTGAAATGGGGGTGGGACTCGACACTCACCTCCACGTAGGCATCCCCCGCCTGGCCGGTGCGCGGATCCTGTTCGCCCTGCCCCTTGAGGCGCAGGGTCTGGCCGTCGCGCAGGCCGGCCGGGACGCTGATGTTGAGGGTCTTGCCGTCGGGCATGGTGACGCGCTTGCGCGCCCCCGCGGCGGCCTCCGTGAAGCCGACGGTCATGCGGTAGCGCACGTCGCCACCACCGCCGGCGCCCATGCCGCCCATGCCGCCCATGCCGCCGGCACGGGCACCACCACCGCCGAAGAGGTCGGCGAACAGGTCGGAGATGTCCTCGAAGCCGGCGCCGCCGCCCATGCCGCCGCCGCCGAAGTTGGCGTACTTGCGGCCGCCGAAGCCGCCCATGCCGGCGCCCGCGCCGGCGTCGGCGTAGTGTTGGTAGCGGGCGTGGGGCGTCTCCTCGCCGCGCGAGTCGATCTCGCCGCGGTCGTAGCGCTTGCGCTTGTCCGGATCGCCCAGGATGTCGTAGGCGGCGGAGATGCGCTTGAACTTCTCCTCGGCCTTCTTGTCGCCGGGATGCAGATCCGGGTGGCACTCCTTGGCCAACTTGCGGTACGCCTTGCGGATGTCGTCATCCGAGGCGCTGCGGCTCACCCCAAGGATGGCGTAAAGGTCTTCGCTCAACGGTCGTCCCCGCGTCGTTGTTCAACCACCCGGCGCCCTGTCGCCGGGTTTCCATGTAGGCGCGGGGCGGTGCGGGGGTCAAGGGCCGTCGGGGCCGGAGCCCGCCGGGCGGCCGTCACACGGCGAAGGTCTGCAGCCGATTGAAACGCCGCAATTCGGCGACCAGCGCCTCTTCCCCGGGAGCCACGAAGCCGCCGCCGGGAACCGCCAGCCCCTCGTCCGTGAGGCCGACGCGCACACGGATGTGGTCGCGGCGGAGGGCCGCCACGCAGCGCTTCACGTCCGCCAGGCGGGGCGGCGTGTAGGCCCCGGCGAGGAAGGCTTCGTGGAGTTCGGTGCCGGCCGGGACGTAGGTGGGATTGAGGTACAGGGTGATGGGGACGCCCGTGCGCGCCGCCATGGTATCCAGCCAGGCGGCGGCCCGTTCGATGTCGCCGCGCGCGGCGACATCATCCATGCCGGGCAGGGGCTTGTACATGAAATACAGCCAAAGCCCCGCGTTCGCGGCCGCCGCCGTCTCGATGAGCCGGCGCAGGCCACCGTTGCCCAGGCCCTTGTGGAAGCGTCTGTTGCGCAGGCTGGAATCGAAGATCTCCACGCCCACGGCGAGATCGACGGTAACCTCTCTCTCGCCTTCGTTCAGGGCCGCCTGGACCCGGCGCAAGGCATCGTCCGTGACGAACTCGGCGCGCGTTTCCAGCACCACCCGCTCCAGGGCAGGCAGCAGCCGCGCCAGCCGGGTACAGCCGTAGAGCAGCGCCGGCTCGGGGAAGCTGCCGGCATCCAGGACGGAGCCGTTGTTGCTCAAAAAGACCTCGCTGACTTCCGCGCGCTCCGGGCCCGTCAGGCTGTCGGCGGCCACGTGCTCCATCTGGGCCACCAGCTCCGGCGAGCCCACGCCGTCCCGGAAGCCCAGGCGGTGGAGGGCGCAGTCGGCACACCGCGCCCAGGCGCAGCGCCGCGAGGCCAGGACCAGGAAGAGGCCGCTGCCGCGCGGGGCGCCATAGAGCCAGTACTGGGTGGGGCGGTCGGCACGCGCGTGCGCGCCGAACCAGTCGGGCGACACCGCCTGCGGCTCGCGCGGCAGGCTCAGGTTGAGCCGCCCCACCAGGTCGCGGCCGTCCAGGCCGCACAGGGCGGGCGCCAGCAGCAGGACAAGCCCGCGCGCGTCGGCGCTGGCGACGGCGCGGGCCACGGGCTCCGCCAACTCGGCGGGCACCGCGCCGGCCGCCTCCAGGGTCTCGTGCGCCCGGCGCACGGCAGAAAAAACGCTGGCGTCGGGGTCGGCCTCGCGCAGGCGGCTCTCCACGAGGGCGCCACGAAGCAGGGGTTCCAGGCGCGCCGCCGGGACGCCGGCAGCCACCATGCCGTCCAGGGCGCGCCGCGCCCACTGCTCCACGGCTGCCACCAGGGCGGCGGCACTGTTGAGCGGGCCGGCGGGTCCGCCGCCACCTTCCAGAAGCCGTTCCGCGAGCGCGTCCACGGCGGCGTCATCAAGCCGGAAGCCACCCGACCCGGCGGCGACGATGGGAGCGGGGGCGCGAATGATGCGCACCAGGCGGCGGGCGGCGGCGAGGTCCATGAGTTACCCCCTTTGTCTGCCGGCTATTCAGCGGCCTGTCGGGTGTCGGCGAAGCGGCGCACGGTTCCCATGACGTCCTCGGCCAGCACCTGGCTGCCCCGGCCGCCGGCAAGGCCGGGGATGTACACGCCATAGCCGTCGGTCTCCTCGGCCACCTGGAACACCCCGGCGAACTGGTCCGGGGTCACGGGCGGAAAGCCTTCGGGCACCGTCAGCGCAAGGCGGTTGAGGGGCACGGCATCGGCCAGATCGCCCCGCCCCGCCGCGCGCAGGGCGAGCTTGAGCTGGGCGACGAGCCCCTCGGCGCTCCACACCAGGATCTGGAGGATCTCCTCGATGACGGGCACCCGGAAGGCCGGACGCTGCTGGTCGCGGGCGGCGTTACGCAGGTCCACCATGCCGGCCAGGAAGGCATAGCCGTCATAATAGCGATGGCCCATCATGACCTGACGCAGGTAGTGGGTGGCATCGAGGCCCTGCCACAGGAAGTCGCCCCGGGTGCCGAAGAGGGACGGCATGGTGCCGATGGGGAAGCGCTCGCCGTCGTCGCCGGCGGGGTCGGGGAACAGG
>CAJXLG010000023.1 GCA_913055885.1 uncultured Rhodospirillales bacterium | reverse complement strand
CAGGTGGTCACGCGCAACGGCCGCATGATTTTCACCCGCCTCACCCAGGGCCTGCCGTTCGACGCTTCGCCACGGGACGTGGCCGAGAGCATGGCCCGGGAATTCCGCATGACCACCAGCTACCTCAAGCGCCTCACCTACACGCCCGAGGACCGGCTGGACCTGCTGGTGCTGACGAACAGCGACGTGGCCGACCATCTCGCGGAGCAGGACATCCCGGCCACGGAAATCGCCGTGCTCTCCCCCCACAAGGCCGCCGAGGCGGTGGGGTTCGAAGGGGTCGCCGATCCCGACGACGATTTCGGCGAGGTGCTCCAGGCGGCGTGGGCCGCCACCCGCACCCATCACCGCCTGGTCCTGACGCCGGAGCGGCTGAAGACGGACTACGTGGCCGTCTACGGGGTGCGCGCCGCGGCCGCGGTGGCCACCCTGGCGTTCGTGGGCGTGGTCGCCAACAGCGCCCTTCAGTGGTGGGAGGCACGCAAGCTGGAAACGAGGCTGGAGACCATGCGCCTCAGGCAGAAACAGGTCACCGTCCGTCTCCAGGACAAAAAAGAGGCGCTCGGCAAATACCCCGTCAGCGCCGAAGCCCTTACCACGACGGTCGAGACCTGGAAGACCCTGGAGGCGGCGCGGCCGCGTCTGGACGCCCTGCTGCCCGGCCTTGCCGGCGCGCTGGGGGATGGCGTTCGCGTCACCGAACTCCAGTTCGAGGCGGGCAACACCCTTCAGGTTTCCCGGGGGCAAGGGGACCGTCGTGGCCGGCGCCGCGGCCGGGATTCCGGGAAAAACGAACCGGCCCCCCCCGCCCGGCCGAAAGTCAGCCTGCATCTGGACCTGCCGGGCGCCGACGGTGTCCTGCAAAAGGCCGTCACCCTCAACCGCGAGACCGTCGCCGCCCTGCGCACCGCCCTGCCCGAATGGCGGGTCTCCGTGGCCCGCCCGCCGGCGAACCTGCTGCCCGGCCAGACGCTGGAGGGCAAGGTCGATCTGGGCACGGAGAGCCGCTCGGGCACCGGCTACAGCAGCGTCCTTGCCCTGAAGCACAAGGCGGCGGCCGGCGACGACGCCGAACAGGGAGGCGGCTGAGATGCCGGACATGGAGATCAAGCTCAAGCGGCCGGAAAACATCCCCCTCCGGCACCTCGTCCTGCTGGGCCTGCTCATCGCCCTTTATGCCGGCGCCGGCACGGCCGCCTGGATGGAGGCCAGCAGCCGGATGCAGGCCCTGGAGCAGGAGAAGAGCCGCATCATGGGCGACATGGCCCGAAAGCGCCGGGAGTTGCAGGGCATTCAGGAACGGATCAAGACCCTGAAGGGCAAGCGGGATCTCTACCTCCGCCTGTACGATCAGGGATTCATTGGTGAGCCCGACCGGCTGCGCGGCATCGCCGCGTTGCGCGAGACCGCCAAGGCGCACCGGGTGTTCGATCTGGAATACAGCTTCCAGCCGCGCGAGGTCCTGGCCGTGGCGCGCGCATCGGACAAGGACCGCGCCGTCCTGTCCACGCCGCTCAAGGTGACGGTCTCGGCACTCCTGGACAGCGACATCTACGGCTTCCTGGCCGCGCTGCGCCAAAACCTCCCGGGCCAGCTCATGCTGCGCGACCTCACCGTGACACGGCAGGGCGACGTGGATCGCGATCTGCTCGCGCGGCTGCGCCAGGGTAATCAGCCGGCGCTGGTCAAGGGCACCCTGAAACTGCGCTGGAACACCCTGCGCTGGCCCCGTCTGAAAAAGGACGGTGACTGGTCGGGGGAGACGTCGTGATGTCCCGGCGTGCGACCATCCTGGCGTTGGCGGCCAGCCTCGCGGCCGGCACCACGGGGGCGGCGGCCGCGCCGCCCTCGGTATTCTTCGGCGAGCGGGCCCAGCGCGCCGTGGATCGCGCCTGGGCCGAAGGCGAGGCGGCGCGCAAGGGTGAGGCGAAGGAAAAAGCGGACGCCCGGCGGGAAAAGGCCCTGTCCGAAAAGGCCGAGAAGGCGGACACGCCCGATCCCGTCACCCTCACCGGGCTGCTCTATCTGGGCCAGGGGGCGTGGAGCGTGTGGCTCAACGGCAAACGCTATACGCCGGAGAAGGCGCCCGGCCGCTTCCGCGTCGTCGCCGTCACCCGCGACTGGGCGGAACTGGTGCTCATGGGCGACGACGGCACGGTCCAGCACCATTTCCGCCTGCGGCCGCGCCAGACCTACATGCCCGGCCGCAAAACCGTGCGCTACGGGCCGCCGCCCGGTGACGCGGACCGGGCGGGGGACAAGGCCGGCGACGGCGATGCCGCGAAAAACGCGGGCGGCGAAAGCGAAAGCGGCGGGGAACAGGCGGGCGAGACGGCCAAGGCGCCCGCCCTCCCCGAGACCCTGTCGCCCGAGATGCGCAGGGCGCTCGAGCGGGCCCGGGGTGTCTCCGGTGCGAAAAAGGAAAGCTTCAGGGTAGAGCCCCGGGGGGAAGGAGGATGATACTGTAGAGGGCGACGGCCAGGGCCGGGCCGAAGGGGAACTCGGGCTCGCCCGTCACCAGGCGCCAGAGGCCGCCCAGCACGCTCCCCGCCAGCCCGGCCGCCACCAGGTAGGCGGGCCAGGCGGCCAGGGGCAGCCACAGGCCGGCGGCGCCCAGCAGCTTGACGTCACCCAGGCCCAGGCTTTCCCGCTTGAGCACGAGCCCGGCGCCGATGCGCAGCCCCCAGCCCAGGCCCAGCCCCAGGGCACCGCCCAGCACGGCGAGCAGAAGGGCGTCGTCCGCCAGCCAGCGGTGGGCCAGGGCCAGCGGCACCAGGGCGAGGGTGGCGGTGTCCGGCAACAGGCCGGTGGCCAGGTCGGCAGCGGCCAGGATCACCAGCACGAGCCCCGCCGCCGCCACCAGGAGGCCCGCGGGGGCGAGGCCGAATCGCCATCCGGCCAGGGCGAAAACAACGGCCGTCACCAGCTCCACGAGCGGGTAGCGCAGGCCGATGGCGGCGCCGCACCGGCGGCAGCGGCCGCGCAGCCACAGCCACGACAGGACGGGCACCAGGTCGCGCGCGGCCAGCGGTGCCTCACACGCCGGACACCGCGACCGCCCGCGCACGAGCGGCCCGCCATGGATGAGCCGGTGGCTGGCCAGGGTGGCGAAGCTGCCGAACAGCAGGCCGGCCAGCGCATAGGAAACGATCACCATGGGCTGGACCCAAACTTTCGGGGCATTTAAAGAAATCCTAACTGCGGGTATGAACCGTGGCACGCAGGGTAAGCGCATGAAGGGCGCAAGTCTGGAACGAGGGGGCGCATCCATGCAACGGCCCGCCGGGGCAGGCAAGACGGCGGCCAGGGCCACGGCCATTTTGATGATCGCGGGCCTGGCGCTTGCCGGTTGTGCCGGCATGCAGGAGCATGACCGCACGGGCAAGCTGACGAAGGAGGACTACAGGGACCTCCTGCCCGAGAACAGCGGCAAGGCGCAGGCCGAAAAGGCGGGCGAAAAGGCGCCGGAACCGCCACAGATTCCCGGGATGGTCCCGGACCTGGCGCAGCCCGAGGCGCCCCGGGGCGTTCGCGACCGCCGCGTGACCGTGAATCTCAACCAGAAGACGCCGGTGAAGGAGGTCCTTCTGGAGCTTGCCAGCAAGGTCAACGTGGACCTGGAAATGGCGCCAGCAGTGGACGGCCGGGTGATCATGTCGGCGACGGAACGCCGCCTGGAGGACGTGGTCAGGCGCCTCACCCGCATGGCCGACCTGCGCTACGAATTCAAGGACGGCGTGCTGCGCATCTGGCCGGACCGGCCCTACATGAAGACCTATGAGGTGGATTACCTCAACATGACCCGCGAGGCCAGCGGCAGCATGTCCACGTCCACGGACGTGTTCTCGGCCGGTGTCGGGGGCGACGGCGGTGGTGGGGGCGGCGGCAACAACGGCTCCCAGACCAGCATCAAGACTTCGGCCAAGAACGCTTTCTGGAAAGAGCTGAAGCAGGGACTCAACCACATCCTGACCAGCGTGCGCGGCACGGGAACGCCGCAAAAGGCCCTGGCCGACATGCAGCAGGCGCAGGGCGGCGCCGGCGGGGACGGAGACGGCGCGGATGGCGGCGATGGCGATGGCGCGTCCGGCGGCGGCGCCAAGGCCGGCCGCTTCAGCATCCATCAGCAGGCGGGCGTCATTTCCGTCTTCGCCACCGAGGAGGCGCACAAGGCCGTGGCGGACTGGCTGACCCGCCTCCGCCGGAACGTTTCGCCCCAGGTCCTCATTGAGGCCAAGGTGGTGGAGGTGGAGCTCAACGACGAATACGAGGGGGGCATCAACTGGCAGGCCCTCGAGGACAACGTGGGCGGGATCGCCGACGTGAGCCTGGGCGGGACGGCGCTTGACAGCTTCAGCAACATGAACAACACCATCCAGGCCGGCGCCGACACCGTGCAGCTCCAGGTGACCGAGGACGATGCCACGCCCGACCTCGACGCCATCATGAATTTCGTGAAGGGCTTCGGCACCACCCGCACCCTGTCCAGCCCGCGCCTGACGGTGACCAACAACCAGAGCTCCGTCATCAAGGTGGCGAAGAATTACGTCTATTTCACCATCGACATCCAAACGGAAACCGACGACCAGGGCAACGTCACCAACCGGACCTACGAAAGCGAGATCCACACGGTGCCCATCGGGTTCCTGATGTCGGTGCGGCCCTCCATCGACCGCAAGGACGGCGAGGTGCAGATCCACATCCGGCCCACCCTGTCGCGGGTGGTGGATACCAAGCAGGACCCGGCCGTGCGCCTCCAGGCCGGCGACCAGAACGTGACCTCGGCCATTCCCGTCGTGGACGTGCGCGAGATGGAATCCGTGCTCCGGCTGAACAGCGGCGAGGTGGCGATCCTCGGCGGCCTGATGCAGGAACGCGCCCAGGCCGAGGACGTGGGCCTGCCGGGGGTCAAGGAAGTCCCCGTGGCGGGGACGCTTTTCAAGCGCAAGCAGGACGCGACGAACGTTGTCGAGCTCGTGGTTTTCCTGAAGGCCCGCATCCTGGACGAGGGCACCGGCGTCACCCGGGCGGACGAGAAGCTCTACAAGAACTACACGCGCGACCCGAGGCCGCTTGATTTCTGAGGCCCGGGCGCCTCCTGCCGGCGGCTACCGCGCCTCGTTGTCCGATGGATAGGCAATGGCCCGTACCGTGAGCGTGACCGCCCCGGCCGGGCGCTGCCACGTGATGGTGTCGCCCACCTCGGCGCCGCGCAGGGCCCGGGCCAGGGGCGATACCCAGCTTACGGTGTCGTGGGCGACGTCGGCCTCGTCCTCGCCCACGATGTGGATGTGGCGCTCATGGCCGTCATCGTCCACCACGGTGACCCGGGCGCCGAAGCCCACGCTTTCGTGGTCCACGCGCGCCGTGTCCACGGGGATGGCGCGGTCGATGCGGGTCTGCACGTACCGGATCTCGCGGTCGAGCTGGGCCACGTGCAGGCTGTCGTTGATGTCGTCCTCGCCGCCGGCGTGCTGCCGCCGCTCCTCGCGCAGCGCCTCGAGCCGGCCGTGCAGGCCGTCGAGGCCCCGGCGGGTGATGTAGTTGGGGTGCTCGCTCTGGGGCAGATCCATGTCGGCCTCGCCGGCCATGGGCCCCTCGGGCTCCCGCGTGAAGGCCCCGCTCATGACACGTCTCCTGTGAAAATCGGGAATACGCTCAGTGTAGCACACCGCGAATCCCGGGCGAAGGCATGACGGAACCCAAACTCAAGGCCCACGTCGCTGTTTCCGCCGGTCTCCGGCGCGCGGACCGGGAAGGCCTGTTCGCCGCCGTGGTTTACCGTGGCGACCGCGACGCCGGCACCCTCCTGGTCAAGGTGAACCATCTGGACGGCAACGCCGTCCTCTACGGTCAGGCGCGCGACGGCGACGGGCGGCTCGGCTGGCGCCCCTTCGCCGGGCCCGCGCCCGAGGCCAGGATCGACGCCGCCGCGGAACGGGAGCGACGCCTCGATCCCGACGCCTGGCTCATCGAGGTGGAAGACCGCGCCGGGCGCAACCCGTTTGACGATACCCCGGCCGGGCCGTGCCTTGATGGCGGGGCGCTGTTCAGCTTCTGACGGCTGCCCGACGCGCTTCCAGCCAGTCGAGGGCGCGTTCGGCCGTCGCCATGAGGTCGGGCGCCAGGGCCAGGGCGCGTTCCAGGGTGTCGGCCGTGTGCGCGGCGTCCGTCAAATAATCGTGGGCGAGGGCGTTGCGCACGCCCCGCACGGCCTGCCAAAGCGTCGCATCGGCGAGAATGCCGCGTTTTTCCATGGCGGCGACGATGTCGGCCATGGCCTGGGGCATGGCCTCCATGTCCGCTTCCAGCACGTCACGGAACAGGGCCCGTCCCAACAGGTCCTGGAGCCGGGCGAAACGCAACTGGAAAGCGTCCAGTTGTTCCGCCAGGGCCGCGTCGGCGTGGCGGATGGTCCCGGCCCGGAGCGGGCGGTGCGGCGAAAGCCGCTCGACCACCCGGGCGAGGCTGTCGGCCTGCAGACGGGCGGCCGTTGCATGGTCGTCCATCAGGGCCTGAACATCCGCATCGGTCATGGGGACCGCTCCCTTGTCTGGCGTCGGGGCAGGCGTCAAAGGGATGCCCTGCCGCCGGGCGAGGCGGTCGATGGGCCGGTCGGGCGTTCCCGGGCGGTGCACCACCACGTCGATCCGCCGGTCGCCCAGCACCCGCGCCAGTGCCGTTCGGAAATCCTGCTCCGCCTGCGTGCCATCCCCGTCGTCGATCTCGACGTGCAGGTCGATGTCACCACCGGCGCGGGCATCATCGGCCCGCGACCCGAAAAGCCGAACCACCGCCTGCCCGCCCAGGGCTTCGTCGATCGCCCGGCGGATGGCTGTCTGTTCCGCTTCGTCCAGGCGCATGCTGCCCTCACCACGTCCGACAACCGGGTCAAGGATACACGGCTCCGGCCCGGTCGGGTCAACGCCTGGGGCTTCCGGGCAGGCCGATACCGGCGATGGGCCGCTCCTGGAGCACTTCCCGGCGGAAACGGTACAGCTCGGCGGGCCGGCCACGGCCCGTGTGCTCGCTGCGGCCGGTGGATTCCACGAGGTCGGCGCCCATGACCGTGCGCCGGAAGTTCTGTTTGTGCAGCCGGCTGCCCGTGAGCGCTTCCACCACCCGCTGAAGCTGGAACAGGGTGAAGCTCTCGGGCATGAGTTCGAAGACCACCGGCCGCCAGGCCAGCTTGCCGCGCAGCCGCCCCAGGGCGCTGGCCAGGATGCGCCGGTCATCGCCCGTGAGCGCCGGCCCCAGGGCGCGGCTTTCCGGCGGCGGCGCCAGCACGGCGGATACCAGATCGCCGCGCGCCTTGGCCATGGCGGCGGCGTCGCGGCTTGCCTCGGCCACCAGGCCGGCCTCGTACAGAAGCTCGTAGCGGTTGAGCACGCGCACGAAATCGTGGCCCTCGGCGCCGAAGCGGAAGGCAATCCCCACCCGTTCGCGGCGCTGGTCGGCGATGGCGGGGTCGGGAGCCTGCTCGATCCAGGCCTCCAGGCCCGGTCGGATGACGTCGTCGATGACGGCGGGCCGGCCGTCGCGCCAGTCCTCCCACGGGAAGAGGGCGTACCAGTCGTGCCATTCGGCGCTGCCGGTGCCCGCCACGGGGGCCTCGCGCGTCAGGGTGAGGTAGGCCACGGAAACCCGGCGGGGCCCGCCGGCCAGCTCCCACGGGTCGCGGAACTGGTTGCCGAAGGTGTAGAGCTGCTCGACATAGGACAGGGTGAGCGCCGTCTGCTCCTTGACCACGGCGTGCAGGCCAAGCTCCAGCGTGCGGTGCTCGGCCGGGGCGAAGGGGCCGGTGGGCAGGCCCATGGTGTCCGGCGCATCCATGGGCCCGGGCTCCACCGGCCGTACCAGGAGCACGCGCGGCGCCTCCTCGGTCACGGCCACCACCACCGCCGTCAGGTCGAGGCGCACGGGCGCGGCGGGGTCGTGGCGGGGCATGGGCCTCCAGGCGCAGGGGCTGGGTCACGGACGGGCCCAATCTGGCGGAGGACGGCGCGCGGTTCAAGCGGCGGCCGGGGCGTCGCACACGGTGCGGTCCCGCCCCGCCGCCTTGGCGCGGTACAGGGCGTCGTCGGCCCGGTTGAGGAGGCTGTCCATGTCCTGAAGGTGTGTCGCCCCGGCGCAGCCCACGCTCACCGTGCAGTGAAGCGCCGTCTCGCCGTGGTGCACCGGGGCCGCGGCCACGGTCCGCCGCAGGCGCTCCGCCAGCTCGCGGGCGCCCTCCATGTCCGTGTCGGGCAGCAGGATGGCGAACTCTTCGCCGCCGTAGCGGCCCACCACGTCGTTGGCGCGCACGCTGTCCCGGATGCGCCGGGCCAGCGCCACGAGCACGGTGTCGCCCGCCTGGTGCCCCCAGGTGTCGTTGAGGGCCTTGAAGTGGTCGGCATCCACCATGACGGCGGCAATGGGGTGGCCGTGGCGCTGGTGCCGCTCGAATTCGCGGTCCGCGGCCTCGAAAAAGGCCCCCCGGTTGAGGCAACCGGTGAGGGAATCCACCGACGCCAGGTGCTTCAGGCGCGCTTCCGCCTCCTTGCGCTCGGTGATGTCCTGAATGGCGTAGGCGTGCACCAGCCGCCCCCGATAGTGGAAGGCCCGCCGACGCACTTCCACGGGCAGGGTCGTGCCGTCGGCCCGGTGCAGGGTCACCTCGTGCGGGCCTTCCGCCTCGGTTTCCCCCTCCCGCGCGCCCTCGTCCAGGGTCATGAAGGCGGCGGCGGGCCGGCCCGTGACATTGTCCAGGGCGTCCCCCAGCATGCGGCACAGGGCGGGGTTGGCGTCCAGGACCCGGCCGTCCTCCACCAGCATCAGGCCCTCGAAGGCCGCCTTGGCGAACTGGCGGAAGCGCTCCTCGCTTTCCGCCAGGGCGTTCTCGGCGGCGCGGCTTTCCGTGACGTCCGACAGGAAGACAAAGGTGTCGCCGGGACCGTCGCCGCCGTCGGGCAGGGCGCCGCCCTGGCCCTCGACGCGGCGCGTGGCGCCGTTCGCCGTGACCATCAGGGTGCGTAGCCGGCCCGTGCCGGTGCGGGCGAGGGTGGCGAGCTGTTCACGCACGGTGCTGGCCTGGTCCGGGGCGGCGAAGGCGGCCAGCGCGTGGCCCACGGGGTCCGTGCCCAGCAGGTCGCGCAGGGCCCGGTTGGCCGCGCGCACGGTCCCGTCGGGGGCGAGGCGGGCCCAGCCCTGTTCCGTCGCCTCCAGGATGCCGCGGGCCGAGCGTTCCTGGTCGCGGGCGCGGCCTTCCGCCGCCTCGCTGGTACGCAACTGGTTCACCAGGCGCACGCCCAGGGAGGTGATGACGAGCAGGCTGCCCAGGACGATGGCGGCGTAGAAGGCCAGCCGCGCCCGCCACCAGGCCAGGACCGGGTCCAGGGCCACGCTGGCGGAAGCCACCACCGGATAGTCGCCAACCGACCGCCGGACCATCAGGCGGTCGTCCGGCGCCGAAGCCCCGTGCTGGCCCGCCAGGGCCTCGCCGCCCGTGCCGGGTCGCGCGGCCGCTTTGCCGGCGGGGGGCAGGCGGGCGTGGACCGTACCGTCGGGCCCCAGCAGGCGCAGTTGCTCCCCGGCCGTCCGGTTGACCCGCGCGCCGAAGGCCCGCACCACGGCCATGTCGATGAAAACGGCGGCGCGCCCGCCGTCCGGCAGGGGGCGCACCAGCGGCAGGAGCCACCGGCCCGCATGGTCGCGGGCGGCCACGGGCCGGCCCGGCCGCACCCCGTTCCCGGAAACCGTCGCCGGGACGGCGCCCGGGTCGGCCACGTGCGGCGCGCCTTCCTGGTGACCGCTGGCGACGAGGGCCCCGTCGGCCCCGACAATGGCGTATTGTGTGATGCCGTCGCCGAAGATCCGCGCCGGCCGCGCGGCGCCGCTCGCCGTCACCGCCGCCAGACGGTGACGGCCGCGGTCGAGGAGGGTGCGGACCTGGGCCTGCCATGCCGTGGCGCGGGCGGCCACCACCTCGTGCGCGGCCTCAAGGGTGTGGCGACGGTCCTGCCACGCCAGAACCACCGTCGCGCCCCCCAGCAACAGGGCCAGGGCGATGGCATAGCCGCGCACCGTGCCGCGCAGGGCCCGGTAGCGCGTGCCGTCCGTCGCGGCCTGGTCCGCTGTCGATGCGGCGGGTTCCGGGCGCACCGTCCCCTCCCACGCATGGCGAAAACATCCGGGGCACTTTGCGCCTCGCACGCTTTCCGTTCAACCGTCCTGAACGGAGTAACGCGAAAGTAATGCGAAAGGATTAGAACCTGTTTCAGGTCGGCGGGATCGGAAACGACGCTACCGGATACCGCTGGGTCAGGGCGGGTCGTCGCGGGACACGCGGCCGCGCCGGGCCTTGATGGCGCCGCGATGGCGTTTGCCCTCCAGGCGCCGCCGCCGGGCCGCCGGCTTGGGGCGCGTGGGTTTGCGCGGCCGGGGCTTGCGCTCGGCGCGCTGCACCAGGTCGCACAGGCGGGCCAGGGCATCCTCGCGGTTGCGCGCCTGGCTGCGGTGGGCGTCGGCGGTGAGCACCAGCACCCCGTCCTGTCGCAGCCGCCGCCCCGCCAGGTGGGCGAGGCGCTGGCGCACCGCCCCGGGCAGGACGTGGGTGTTGAAGAAGAGCTGCACCGCCGTGGCGGCCTTGTCGCCATGCTGACCGCCTGGGCCGGCGGCGCGCGTGAAGACCCACCACACGGCGTCGTCGGGCACCCGGATGCGCGGCGTCAGGTCGATCATGCCGGCCCCCGCTCCGCCACCTTGCGGGCCAGCCGGTGCAGGGCGCTGTCGGGCATGCCCATGGCATCCAGATGGGCCACGGTGCTGCTCAGGTAGTCCCGGCAGCTTCCCAGCTCGCCGCCGGCCGTGGCGAGCACCTCGGCCGTCTCTCCCTCCGACAGGGCGCCGGCATAGCGCGGATGCTGGTGGTTGATGACGAAGGTGATGGCGGGAAGGACGGCATCGTCCGTGTGCACCCGTACCCATGTGGGGACGTAGGCGTGCGTGACCATCTCGCGCCGCCACACGATGTCCAGCTCCACGGCGATGCGGTCGTCCGGCACCCGGAACGCGAGTCCGCGGCAGGCGCCGCCCGAGTCCAGCCCCAGCACCAGGCCCGGCCGGTCGGCCGTTCCCCGGCCCACCGGGGTCCACAGGCAGAAGCGGCGATGGTGGCCGTGGATGGTCCCGGCGCGGCTTTCGGCGTAGTGGAAGGCCGGGTTCCACAGCAGGGAGCCGTAGCCGAAGACCCGGATGGCGTCGGCATCCGCGGGCCGCGCCTGGAGCATGGCATCGATGGACGCGGCCCGCTCGCCGGCCGTCATGGGCCGTGCCCCGGGATCGCGTTGCCCCACCAGGCGCTGCAGCAGGCCGTCCCGGATGCTCTCGCGCGTCAGGGGCGCGGGCGCCGGGCCGTCGGCGGCCGTGGCGTCGTCGTCGCCGGCCCCCGTCATCCCCGCGTCACGACGGCTGAACGGGGAGCAGCCGGGCCGCCTCGCGCTCGCCGCCGGACAGGCGGGCGGCATCCAGCGCCGCCAAGTCGTTGGCCTTCATGATGGTGAGGAGATCGTCGATATAGGCCTGCCCGCGCTCGGAATAGCGGTCCAGGGTACGCGCCAGGGTGGGCCCGTCCAGGCCCTTGCCCTGCCGGCGCAACCGGGTACGCTCATCGCGCAGCTTCTTGTAGGCGCGGTGGGTGTTGAGGTTGTTCACGTAGCCGCGCACGGAGGCCAGGAGGTTGGGAAAGGTGCGGATGCGATGGGTCTTGCCCTTGCCGCGTTGCAGGGGGACCATGCCGGTGTCCTTGGCATCCCAGGTCCACTGGCCATAGAGGGCGTTGCCCTCGCGGGCGAAGCGCGATGTCCCCCAGCCGCTCTCCGTGGCCGCCTGCGCCAGGGCCAGGGAGGGCGGCACGCCGTCCAGGCGCCGTTTCAGCTTGTCCCATTCCCCTTTCTTCACCCGGTAGCGGTCGGTCATCGCGTCCAGCCATTCGCGCTCGCGGGCATCCAGGGCGGCGAGGCCGCCGCCCTCGGCCATGCGCTGCCGAAGCTGCAGGAAATAGCGGCGACGGCGCTCGATGCGCCGGTTCACCTCAAGCACCAGCGGCAGGACGACCCGCAGGAACACCCGCTTGCGGGCACCCACGTCCTTCACGCTGTCCAGCCCGCGCGGCATGTGGGACAGGAAGAGCGGCGGCACCTCCATCCCGCCCTGGCGCACGCGGTCCAGCTCGTAGCCGTTGTTGTCGAAATACCCGTGCACCGCCTTGGCGACGTTGGGCCGGCCGCCCGGCAGGCGCCCCGGCGGCAGGTTGCGGGGGACCGGCTTGCCGGCCACGAGATAGGTGTCCTCCGGCAGCTCGCCCACGCGCGGCCCGTCCCCGACGCTCAGGGCGGGGATGAGGTTACCCACCGCCGCGCTGGTGAACAAAAGCGCCACGGCCACCGCGATGATGGCCAGACTGGTGCCCTCGAAGGATTGGGTCAGGCGCCGGATGGTCTCGCTGTACCGGTTCCGCATCGCCGTATTCGTGATCCGCGAACCACGCCCTGTCGGTTGGAACAATTGTTCGCGAATTTAAGACGTGTTTCGGCGGACCGCAAGGCGATACGGACCCGGGACGGTGTTTTATGACCCTTTAGTTGACAGCCTCCACGCCGCGTACCTCAGGTACATAGTAGGTGAGCAGGTTCTCGATACCGTTCTTCAGGGTCGCCGTGGCACTTGGACAACCGGCGCACGAGCCCTTCATGTGCAGATAGACGATGCCGTCGCGGAAGGCGTGGAAGGTGATGTCGCCGCCGTCCTGGGCCACGGCGGGCCGCACCTTGGTCTCGATGAGCTCGCGGATCTGGTTGCTGGTCTCGTCGTCCGTTTCGGGGCCGGCCGCCGATTCGGCCCCTTCCGCCATGACGGGATCACCCGAGGTGAAGTGGTCCTGGATGGCGGCGAGCACGAAGGGCTTCAGGCTGTCCCAGGATTCGCCATCGGATTTCGTCACCGTTACGAAATCGCCGCCGAGGAAGACGCTGTGCACCCCGTCCACGTTGAACAGACGCCCGGCCAGCGGTGACGCCTCGGCCGAGTGGGCGTCGCGGAAATCCGCCGTGCCGCTGCCCAGCACCGGCTGGCCGGGCAGGAACTTGAGCGTGGCGGGGTTGGGGGTGGATTCCGTCTCGATGAACATGCCTGCGGGCTCCTTGTGTGACGTGCGGGCGTCCCGTTTTTGTAACAAACGAAATGGGCCGGCGGATGAGCGGGGTCAAGACGCGCCCGGGCGGACGAAGCCGACGGTGTTGTAGACCTCTTCCACCACCGGCTCCGCCAGCTCGCGGGCGCGCCGCGCACCCCGGCCGAGCACGGCGTCGATGGCCGCCGGATCGGCCATGAGCCGGTTCATCTCGGCGTTGATGGGGCCCAGCACCTCGGCGGCCAGCTCCGCCAGCGCCTGCTTGAAGTCGGCGAAATTGGCGCCGCCCCATTCCGCCAGCACCTCGGCGCGCGTGCGTTCGGCCAGGGCGGCGTAGATGGCGACGAGGTTGCCGGCCTCGGGCCGGTCGTCGAAGACCTCCGGGTTGTCGGGCAGGGGGTGCGGGTCCGTGCGCGCCTTGCGGATCTTGTGGGTGATGGTGTCCACGTCGTCCGTCATGTTGATGCGCGAATAGTCGGAGGTGTCCGACTTGCTCATCTTGCTGGACCCGTCGCGCAGCGACATGACGCGCGTGCCCTCGCCGAAGATCAGCGGTTCCAGCTCGGGGAACAGGTCCGTGTCGTAGTCGTGGTTGAACTTGGCGGCGATCTGCTGGGCCAGCTCCAGGTGCTGTTTCTGGTCCTCGCCCACGGGCACGTGGGTGGCCTTGTAGGCCAGGATGTCGGCGGCCATGAGGGTGGGATAGACGTAAAGCCCCACGCTGGCCTTTTCCTTGTGCTTGCCGGCCTTCTCCTTGAACTGGGTCATGCGGTTGAGCCAGCCGACGCGCGCCACGCAGTTGAAGATCCAGGCCAGCTCGGCGTGCTGGGGCACCTGGCTCTGGTTGAACAGGATGTGCTTCTCGGGGTCGATGCCGGCGGCCATGAGGGCCGCCGTCACCTCGCGCGTGGCCCGGTGCAGGTCGGCCGGCTCCTGCCACAGGGTGATGGCGTGCATGTCCACCACACAGAACAGGCAGTCGTGATCGTCCTGCAGCCGCACCCAGTTGCGGATGGCGCCGAGATAGTTGCCGAGGTGCAGGTTGCCGGTGGGCTGAATGCCGGAAAAGATAAGGCTCATGATCCCTTTACTCCCGCGTGACGGCCGGGGGCACGAAGTTTAAGCACGCACCGTTCCGGGTCAAGGCCGCGTCTCGCCGCCGCCGGCGTCCGTGCCGCCGCCGGAGCGGCGCATGGCGGCCTTCAGCTCGCCCAGGGTGGCCGCCCCGGCCAGCCGCGCCAACGCGGCGTATACCAGGATGCCACCCAGAACGAGGGCCGCCAGGCCGCCGGCGCCGGCCCAGGGCCCGGCGTCGAACAGGGGCGCCAGGGCGCGCCGGCCGCCCCACAGGCCCGCCGCCATGCCCAGGGTGGCGGCGGCGATGCGCCAGGCGCGGCTTTTCAGCCGGGCATCGACGCGCAGAAACCCGCGCCGCGCCAGCACCATCGCCAGGGTGCCGGCGTTGAGCCACTGGGCCAGCGACGTTGCCAGGGCGATGCCGACGTGCCCCAGCGGCCCCATGAGCGCCAGGTTCAGCCCGATGTTGGCGGTGAAGCCCAGGCTCGCCATGATCACCGGGGTGCGCGTGTCGCCCCGGGCGAAGAAGCCGGGCGCCAGCACCTTCACGGCGACGTAGGCGGGCAGGCCCAGGGCGAAGGCCATGAGGGCGCCGGCGGTGGCGGCGGTGTCGCCGGCGCCGAAGGCGCCGCGCTCGAACAGCACCCCGATGACGGGCGCGGGCACCACCATGAGGGCCCCCATGGCGGGGATGGTGAGGAGCAGGGCGAATTCCGCCGCCCGGTTCTGGCTGTCCATGGCGCCGGCTTCCTGCCCCGCCTTGAGCTGGCGCGACAGCATGGGCAGGAGGGCGAGGCCCACGGCGGTGCCCACCACGCCCAGGGGGAGCTGGGTGATGCGGTCGGCGTAGTACAGCCAGGAAACGGCCCCCTCGCCCACCAGGGAGGCGAAGATGGTGTCGGCCACGATGTTGATCTGGTAGACGCCGGCGCCCACGGCGCCCGGCCCCACGCGCCGCACCAGGGTGCGGCTGCGCGCCGTGAGCCGGGGGCGCGGCAGGCGTACGGGAAAGCCGGCGCGCACCGTGTGCGCCAGGAGCCACAGGAACTGCACCACGCCGGCGGCGGCCACGCCCCAGGCCAGGGCGAAAGCGGGCGCCATGCCCAGCGCCGGCAGCGTCAGGGCGGCGGCGATGAGCACCACGTTCAAAAGGATGGGGGCCGCGGCGGCGGCGGCGAACCGGCCCACCCCCTGGAGCATCCCGGAAAGCAGGGCCACCACGGCGATGAACAGCAGGTAGGGGAAGGTGATGCGCGCCAGGTCGGCGGTGAGGGCCAGCTTGCCGGCGGTGTCCGTGAACCCCGGGGCGAGGACGGGCACGGCCCAGGGCATCACGATTTCCATGACCAGGGTGATGGCCAGCAGGGTCCACACCAGGAGCGCCAGGGCGCGCTCGGCGAAGCGCCGCGCCGCCACCCGGCCCTCGCCTTCCAGCAGCCCGGAGAAGATGGGCACGAAGGCGGCGTGGAAGGCCCCCTCGGCGAACAGGCGGCGGAACAGGTTGGGCAGCTTGAAGGCGACGAAGAAGGCGTCGGCTCCCGTGCCCGCGCCCAGGACCCCGGCGATGATGACGTCGCGCCCGAACCCCAGGATGCGGCTCACCAGGGTCAGCCCGCTGACGGTGGCGGCGGCGCGCAGGAGACCGCCCATGGGTCAGGCCACCCGGGAATCCGGCGCGGGGCTTTCGCCGGGCGCGGCGTCCTCGGCCACCACCGCCAGGAGGCGCCGGCGGATGGTGTTGAGCTTGCCCTCGTGGTCCACCTTCACGCCGAAGATGTCCTTGACGTAGAAGACGTCCACGGCACGCACCCCCCAGGTGCTGATGTGCGCCGAGGAAACCTGGAGGCCCAGGTCGTTCAGGGCGGCGGTGACGGCGTACAGGAAGCCGGGGCGGTCGCGTCCGTTCACTTCGATCACCGTGTGGGTGTTGCTGGCCTGGTTGTCGATGATGACCCGGGGCGCCACGGGCAGGCTGCGGGTGCGCTGGGCGTAGGTGGGCTGCTTGTCGGCCAGCGCGTGGTCGGGGCGCAGGCGGCCGTCGGCGGCGCGCACCACCACGTCCCGCAGCTTGTCCAGGTCGGCGGCCTCTTCGGGGGCGGTACCGTCCGTCTTCTGCACCCAGAAGGTATCCAGGGCCGTGCCGTCGGCGAAGGTGGTGATCTTGGCATCCACCACGGACAGCCCGGCCACGGCGATGCCGCCGGCGATGGCGGCGAACAGGCCGGCGTGGTCGGGGGCGTAGACGAGCACCTCGGTGCCCGCCACGTCGCGGTCCACCCGGGTGGCGACGCTCACGGGCCGCTTGGCCGTGTCCGCCTCGCGGACGAATCGGGCGTGGCGCCGGTGGGTCTCGGTGTCGAAGGAAAGCCAGTAATAGGGGTAGGGGCGCGCCAGGTGCAGGTCGATGGCCGTCTCCGACCAGTTGTCCGCCCGCAGGACGTCGCGCAGGGCGTCCCGGGCCGCCTGGATGCGTCGCTCGCGGCCCTTCACGGCGAACCCCCCCGACAGCACTTCCTCGGTGCGCACGTAGAGTTCGCGCAACAGGGCGGCCTTCCAGCCGTTCCAGGCGTTGGGCCCCACGGCGTGGATGTCGGCGGCGGTGAGCAGGAACAGCAGCCGCAGGCGCTCGGGCGATTGCACGACGCCGGCGAAGTCGAACACCGTCTTGGGGTCGTCCATGTCGCGCTTGAAGGCGGTGCGGCTCATGTCGAGGTGGTGCAGCACCAGCCAGCTCACCGTCTCCGTGGCGGCCGGGTCCAGGCCGAAACGCGGCCCCAGCTTGCGGGCGATGCGGGCGCCGATCTGGGCGTGGTCGCCGCCCCGGCCCTTGGCGATGTCGTGCAGGAACAGGGCCACGGCGAGGACGCAGGGCGAATGGATTTGGCCCGCCACGTCGCTTGCCTGCGGCATGATGTCGCGCATGCGGCCCTTGTACAGGGCGTGCAGGGTGCCCAGGGCGCGGATGGTATGCTCGTCCACGGTATAGACGTGGTACATGTCGTACTGCATCTGGGCCACGACGCGGCCGAAATCGGGCACGAAGCGCCCCAGCACCCCCGCCTCGCTCATGCGCCGCAGGGTTTCCGACGGGTCGCCGCGGCTGCCGCACAGGATGTCGCGGAACAGGCCGTTGAGCTCCGGGTCGTGCCGCTGGGCGTCGCCCAGGCGGTGCAGGCCGTGGGCGGCCAGGTTCAGGGTGCGCGGGTGGATCTCCGCGTCCAGGCGATGGGCCGTGTGGAACAGGCGGATGAGGCGATCCGGCGCCTTGTCGAAGGCATCGTCCGAATCCACGGCCAGCCGCCCGCCGGAGAGGACGAAGCCGTCGGGGCGACGGGCGAAGCCCGGCACGGAAGGCAGGCGCAGGCGCGGTTTGCGCTTGTGCTGCTCCTCCAGCACGGCGCACAGGATGCCCGTCAGGTCGCCCACGTCCTTGGCCACCAGGAAATAGTGCTTCATGAAGCGTTCCACGCCGCTGGCCCCGGCGTGGTCGGTGTAGCCCATGCGCCCGCCCAGCTCCGGCTGCCGGTCGAAGGTGAGGCGGTCCTCGGCCCGCCTCGCGGCGTAGTGCAGGTGGCAGCGCACGGTGGTGAGGAAGGTGTGCGCCTTGACGAAGCGGTCGGCCACCTCGTCGCTGATGATGTCGCGTTCCACCAGCTCGCGCAGGGCGTCCACGCGGTAGGCATAGCGGGCGATCCAGTAGAGCGTCTGCAGGTCGCGCAGGCCGCCCGGGCTCTCCTTGACGTCGGGTTCCAGGACGTAGCGCGAGCCGCCCAGGCGGGCGTGGCGCTCGGCGCGTTCCTGCAGCTTGGCCTCGACGAAGGCGGCGACGCCCTCGGCGTCCACCACGTCCTTCCAGTAGCGCCGCTCGAATTCGTGGAACAGGCTCTGGCTGCCCCACAGCCGGCGGGCTTCCAGGAGGTTGGTGCGGATGGTGAGGTCCTGGCGGGCGCGCTTCACGCAGTCATCCACGGAGCGGGTGGCATGGCCCACCTTCAGGCCCAGGTCCCACAGCATGTACAGCATGAACTCCACCACCTGCTCCGAATGGGCGGTGGGCTTGTGGGGCAGGAGGAAGAGCAGGTCGAGGTCGGAGCCGGGCGCCAGCTCGCGCCGGCCGTAGCCGCCCACGGCGGCGATGCCCACCTGCTCGCCGCTGGTGCGCACGCCGCGCGGATAGGCGTAGGTTATGGCGTAGTCGTGGACCGTGCGGATGAGCTGGTCCATGAGGAAGGTGGTGGCCTCGGCGACTTCCGGGCCGTTGGCCCCCGTCTCCTCGAAACGCCGCCGGATCTCGGCGCGGCCCCCGGCCAGGGCCGTCTTCAGGCGCTCCAGCACGCGGCCGCGCTGTTTGCTGCCGCCCTCGCCCGCCTCGCCGATGTCGGCCAGGTCGGCATCCAGGGCGCGGCGGTCGATGATGGCGCGCTGACGCGGGATGGTCGGGGGCGGCAGGGTCATGACGGGCCTCGCAGCATCATGCCCCGCATATAGCACCCTGCCGGGCCGTTAAAAAGCGCCGGGCTGGCGGAAGGCGGCCGGCAGGGTCCGGTAATGCCGGCGTCAGCGGGCCGGCGCCGCGGGAACCAGCGCCTCCCGGGCGTCGTGTACGGCCGCCGCCACGTCGGCGGGGCGCACGCCGTCCGCGGCCATCACGGCGTGGATCACGGGGTCGGCGAAGACCTCGGCCAGGCAGGGCTCGGCATCGCCGGCCCACTGGCGGCAGCGGTGCGCGGTGTCCGGCTGCTGGTCGCGACGATCGCTCATGGCGGTGCCCCTTCGGCTGATGGCGCGTGCCGGGATTCC
>CAJXLG010000022.1 GCA_913055885.1 uncultured Rhodospirillales bacterium | reverse complement strand
TGTAGCCGCGCCAGGACGGCGCGACGTTGCTTCCATGCGACTCTCTCGTTCCTGATTCTAGGCGAGCGCTGCGAACAGATGGAAGGGGTCGTCAACGGCAATCATCTGGCACTTGCACGCGGCCATTGAATTGCTCCACCACCCGCGCCCCGTCGGGCGCGTGCGCGACCACGTCTTCGGGCACCAGGGAGCCGGCGTAGAGGCAGACGGGCGCGGCGGCGATGACGTCGCGCCCGCGCAGGGTGAGCAGGTCGGGCGCGCCGGGCCCGGCGCCCACGAAATGCACCGTCATGGCGTCGTCTCCTCCGCGTTCTTCGTCGCGTAGCCGCGCGGCGTGTAGACGTGGTCGCCGGCGAGGCGGGTCGCGGAACTGCCCACCAGCAGCACCGTGAGCATGTCGGCGTCGTCGGCGGCGAGGGCGTCCAGGCGCGTGCTGCGCACCGTCTCGCCGTCGCGGCCCAGGTTGCGCGCCACCACCACCGGCGTGTCCGGCGGCCGGTGTTCCAGGAACAGGTCCCGGGCGCGCGGCAGATGGTCGCGGCGCTTTTTCGACACGGGATTGTACAGCGCCGTGACGAAATCCCCTTCCGCCGCCGCCCGCAGGCGTTGCTCGATGACGGGCCACGGCGTCATGAGGTCGGAAAGGGACACGGCGCAGAAATCGTGCCCCAGCGGCGCGCCCGCCCGCGCCGCCGCCATCTGGAGGGCGGAAAGGCCCGGCTCCACGTGGATCGTCACCCGCGCCGCCGCCGGCACGTCGGGCCACAGCTCGAAGACCAGGGCGGCCATGGCATAGATGCCCGGATCGCCCGAGCACACCAGGGCCACGTCGCGGCCCTCCGCCGCCGCCTCCAGGGCGCGGCGGCAGCGTTCCGTCTCCGCCCCCATGGCGAAGGGCTCCACCCGCTTGCCCGTCAGCACAGCGGGGTCCACCAGGTCCAGATAGAGCCGGTAGCCCACCACCGTGTCGGCGCGGGCCAGGGCGGCCGAGGCCGCCGGCGTGACGTGCGCGGGCCGGCCCGGCCCCAGGCCCACCACGGCCAGGCGCCCTTGCGGCCGACCCGCCGCCGCGCCGTCGAAGGGCGCCGGGGCGCGTGCCACGGCGCACGTGGCGTTGGCACTCGTGCGCTTGGCCACCGCCAGGACCGCCTCCGGCCCGGCGGCGGCCAGGGCGGCACCCTCCGCCACGCCGGGACAGCCCACGGCCTCGCGCACCACTTCCGACGGCGTCGCCAGGCGGTCCTCCCCGGCGGCCAGGGTGGCCGCGTCGAAGAAGCGCGCCGGGCGCGCCAGGTGGCGGGCGGCGGCATGCACGGCCGGCTCGTCCGCCTTCGCGTCAACGGAATAGACGCCCGCCACCGCCGCCGGCGCCAGGCCGGCGTCGCGCAGAACGGCGTCCACCAGCGCCGTCATCTCGTCCGCCGGGCAGTCGCGGCTGGCGCCCACCCCCACGGCCAGGGTCTCCGGGTAATAGACGAGGTCGCCCGCGGCGTCGGCGCGCTCGCTCACGGTGATGACCGTGTCCGCCCCGGCGTCCAGGGGCAGGCCGCTGTCTTCCAGCCACGGCGCGTCGCCCTCCAGGCGCACGGCCTCCCCCGCCAGCGCCCGCGCCATGACGGCGCCGGGATCGCCGGCGCCCGCGTGCCAGCCCGGCGGCGGATCGTCCAGGGCGACCCCCAGCGCGGCGTCGCTTCCGGTGGTGACGGCGGCGGGGGCGTCCAGGGCGTCGGCCAGGGTGCGCGCCAGGGCGTTGGCGCCGTGGTGGCCGCCCAGCAGGGGCACCACGGCGCTGCCGTCGGCCGCCACCGCCAGCACCGGCGGCTCCGCCGTCTTGTCCGCCAGCGCCGGCGCCAGCCAGCGCACCAGGATGCCCGAGGCGCACACCCCCACCAGGGGCGTGCCCGCGGCGAAAAGGGCGCGCGCGTGGTCGGCCATGGCGTCAGACACCGGATGGTCGGCGTCGGGGACGCGATGGGCCGGGGCGTGCAGGGCGGCGTCGGGCAGGGCGGCGCGGACGCGCCGGGCCGTGGCCAGCGCCGCCGGGCTCAGGCACAGAACGGCGGTCATGGGGCGGCCTCCGGCACCAGGATGAGGCTGAAATAGGGCAGGGTCGCGTCTTCGGGCAGGTCCGTGAGCGGCGCCCACCATTCGCCGGCCCGTGTCGCCCGCGCCACCGCCAGGGCGTCCGCCAGCCGCCCGGCGTGCGCCAGGGCGCGCCGCGCCGCCGGGGTGTGCCGCCCGGGTTTGAGGATCACGGCCGCGTCCCCGTGGGCCAGCCGCGCCGCCAGCGCCGCCCCGCCCAGGGTGGCGGGCAGCACGGCCAGCGCCCCGTCGCCGGACGCCAGGGGCCGTGCCACCGTCGCCGCGGCGGCGGTGGCGGCGGCGATGCCCGGCACCACGCGCACCGGCACCGTGGCGTCCAGGTACGGCAGGAGGTTGCCGAAGGTGCCGTAGAGCAGCGGATCGCCCTCGCACAGCACGGCCACGTCGCCGTCCGCCAGGGCCTCGGTGAGCCGCGCGGCCGCCGCGCGATAGGCGGGCGCGCTGTCGGCATCGGGGGTGAAGGAAAAGGGCAGGCCCGTTTCCGGCAGGCCGGCGGGCAGGTGCGGCGCCGCGATGGTGCGGGCCTGGGACCCGCCGTCGGCGTTCAGGGGATAGGCCAGCGCCGCCACGCCCGCCAGGACCTTCACCGCCTTCACGGTGAGCAGGTCGGGGTCGCCGGGCCCCACGCCGATGCCCCACAGGGTGCCGGTCATGATGGACTCTCCCCTGCGCGCGGGGGCGGCATCATCCTTCGAGGCTTTTGCCGGGGGCAAAAGCACCTCAGAATGACGGGGGCTTCCCGATCATTGCAGAACGACGCCGCGCGATGCGCCGGCCGGACCGCCTTCATCCCTTGATCCCCCGCCACTGCACCACGGGGCGTTTGCCCGCCCACGCCGTGAAGCCGCCCACGGCGGTGGCGTGCGCCACGCTCAGGCGCACGCGCTCGCCGCCGTGCGCATCGGCCATGGCGTGCACGGCGCGCTCGCCCTCCAGGGTGACGGTGTTGGCCACCAGCCGCCCGCCCGGCGGCAGGGCCGCCCAGGCCGCCTCCAGGACGCCGGGCGTCGCCGCGCCGCCGCCCACGAAGACGGCGTCCGGCCGGTCCAGGCCGGCCAGCGCGCCCGGGGCCTCGCCGGCCACGGCGGCCACGTCGGGAACGCCCAGGGCGGCGGCGTTGTCGGCGATGAAGGCGCGCCGGTCGGCGCGCGGCTCCACGGCCGTGGCCCGCGCGCCCGGGGCGGCGCGCGCCCATTCCACGGCCACGGCGCCGCAGCCGGCCCCCACGTCCCACAGATGGCTGCCGGGCCGGGGTTCCAGCGCCGCCAGGGTGGCGGCGCGCACCTCGCGCTTGGTGAGCCGGCCGTCGTGCCGGAAGAAGGCGTCGGGCAGGCCGGGCGTGGGGGCGGGCACCGCCGTTCCGGGCGCCGCCCGCGCTTCCACGGCCAGGACGTTCAGGTCGGCACATGGCCCTCCGGGCCACGCCGCCGCCGTCCCTTCCACGATGCGCTCGGCCGGACCGTCCAGGTCTTCCAGCACCCACAGGCGGCTGGGGCCGAAGCCGCGTTGCGCCAGATGGGTGGCCACCTCCGCCGGCTGGTCGCCGTCGCGCGACAGGATCAAAAGCCGCGCGCCCGGGGAAAGGTGACCGTTGATGCCGGCCAGCGGCCGCCCGTGCAGGGACAGGGTGGCGACCTCCTGGAGCGGCCACGCGAGTCGCGCCGCCGCCAGGGCGAAGGCGGAGGGCGCCGGGATCACCGTCATTTCCGCCGGTGGCACGCGCCGCGCAAGGGACGCTCCCACGCCGAACCACATGGGGTCGCCGCTGGCCAGGACGCACACCCGCCGGCCGCGCAGGGCCTCAACGGCCGCCAGGGCGTCACTGAAGGGCGTCGGCCACGACCGCACCTCGCCCGCCACCTGCGGCAGCGTCGGCCGCAGCCGGTCGGCGGCGAAGACCACTTCCGCCTCCAGGATCAGCGGGCAGGCCGCCGGCGGGACGTCCGCCCAGCCGTTGGGGCCGCAGCCCACCACGGAAAGCCACGGCGTCATGGTTCCTCCCCGGCGAGGGCGTTCACCGCCGCCGCCGCCATGGCGCTGCCGCCGCGCCGGTCGGGCAGGGTGACGAAGGGCAGGTCGCTTTGGGCGAGAGCCGCCTTGCTCTCCACGGCGCCCACGAAACCCACGGGGAAGCCCAGGACGCAGGCCGGCTCAAGGCCCTCCGCCGCCACGCGCTCCAGCAGCCGGAAGAGGGCCGTGGGGGCGTTGCCGATGGCCGCCACGGCGCCGTCCAGGGGCCAGCGGTCCACGGCGGCGGCGGAGCGGGTGGTGCCCGCCGCCCGCGCGGCTTCGGCCACGCCGGGATCGTCCAGGTGGCAGGCCACGGCGTTGCCGCCGGGCAGCCGGGCATCCATTACCCCCGCCCGCACCATGCGGCAGTCCGTGAGCACGGGCGCCCCGGCGCGCAGGGCGGCGCGGCCGCGCGCCACCGCCTCCGGGTGGGCGCGCAGGGCGCCGGCCGCGTCGGGCATGCCGCAGGCGTGCACGATGCGCCGCGCCACCGCCGCCGCGTCCGCCGGCAGGTGCGCCGTGGGCGCCTCCGCCCGGACAATGGCGAAGGAGCGTTCGTAGATGGCCGCCGGGTCACGCAGGTAGTCCACGGAATGTCTCCTTCTACGACCCACCCCCAGCCCCTGAGCCTCGTCCGGCCCCGCCTTACCCCGGTCGGGTGCCCTGACGGGCACCCTCCCGATTCTCCTTCTAGTGTCCCGCGGAGCCCAGGCTGCGCGGTCCCAGGGGGTGGTCGGCGTGGGGATAGGGATGGTGGTGGTGATCGTCGCTGCCGTGGCGATGATCGTGGCCGTCGTGGCGGTGGTCGTGATCGTGATGGCCGTGGTGCTGGTGACCGTCGCCGCCCGTGCCGATGCCCTCCACGTGGTGGTGGTGGCTGGTCTGGGGCAGGCCCACCTGGTCCTCGAAGCCGAGCATGGCCTCGCGGTACTTGCACAGGGAGCAGTTCATGACGGCGCGGCCGTTCACCGCCTCGTCGATGCGATCCACGACCGTGTCCACCACCAGGTCGTGGTCGTTGAGATACCCCGCCTTGACGAACGCGATCCCGGGGTGCTCGGCGGCGACGGCGTCCGTGTGCTCGTAGATGCGCCGCACCAGGATGCCCGTGAAGAGGAAATACGGGAAGACCACGATGCGCTGGTAGCCCAGGCGCGCGACGTGCCGGAGCGCCGGCGCCACCAGGGGGAAGGTGACGCCGGAATAGGCCGTTTCCGCCCAGCCCAGGCCGAGCCCCTCCCACAACAGGCGCGTCACCTTGGCGACGTTGGCGTTGGCATCCGGGTCGGAGGCCCCGCGCCCCACCGTCACCAGCAGGGTGTTGTGCGGGTCGTCGGCGGCGCCGGCATCGCGCAGGGCCTGCGCCACGCGCGCCCCGGCGGCGCGGATCATGCGCAGGTCGATGGCCAGCTCGCGGCCCACCATCAGCTCGACGTCCGGGTGCTCGGCGGCCCACTGGTTGAGGACGGAGGGGATGTCGTTCTTGGTGTGGCCGGCGGCGAAAAGCATGCCGGGGATGGCCACGATGCGCCGGAAGCCCCGCGCGTAGAGGCTGTCCAGGCCGTCGCGGATGACGGGGGTGGCGAATTCCAGGTAGCCGTGTTCCACGGCGTTGTGTGGCAGGCGCTGGCGGATGCGTTCGGCCAGGTTGGCGAACTCGGCCACGGCGGTGTCGTCGCGGCTGCCGTGGCCACACAGCATGACGGCGATGTCGCGGTCCATGGTTTCCTTCGCGTCCGCGCGGGCCCCTTCCAACGCCAATGCCGCGGGGTTGTCCTTCGAGGTTGTCCCTTTCGGGACAACACCTCAGGACGACAAGGATGGAGGCGCCGTCATCCTGAGGTGCTTCGCCGAAGGCCAATGCCGCGGGGTCGTCCTTCCAGGTTGTCCCTTTCGGGACAACACTTCAGGACGACAAGGGTGGAGGCGTCGTCATCCTGAGATGCTCCGCCGAAGGCGAAGCCTCGAAGGAGGACGGCCCCCGTAACGCGGCCGGCATTGCTCCAGGTCGGCCCGGTCGTTGTCGATCGCCCGTCGCCCTCGCGGCGTCCCGGGTGCGGTGGCGCGCCATCCTGCCCGCGTTGGTCCCGGGTTTCAACAGCCCGGCCGTACCTCTAGACTCCGGCCGGTGCGCGTGCACGACAGGGAGGCCCTTATGGTTCAGCGCTATCCCGAACGCTTCGCCCGCTACAACGCCTGGGCCAACGCGCGGCTGTACGACGCCTGCGCCAATCTGTCCGGGGCGGAATACCGGGGCGAGCGTCCCAGCTTCTTCGGCTCCATCCACAACACCCTCAATCACCTCCTGGTGGTGGACCGCATCTGGCTGGGCCGCATCGAGGGCGATCCGCCCGCCGGCCTCAGGCTGGACACGGAGCTGGAGAGCGACTTCGAGGCCCTGTGGGCCGTGCGCCGCCAGGAGGACGAGCGCATCATCCGGCTCGTGGACAGCCTGGGCCCCGCCGGGGTGGAGAAGGTGGTGCGCTACGACAGTTCCAGCGGCGTGCGCGAGGACACGGTGGGCGGCGTGCTCCAGCACCTCTTCAACCACCAGACCCACCACCGGGGCCAGGTCCACGACATGCTGAGCCAGACCGGCGTGGCGCCGCCGGCGCTCGATCTCCTGTATTACCGCCGCGAGCGGGAGGAGGCTTGACCCCGGCCGGTCGCCGGCGTATCAGGACGGTTGCATGATGCCATCGGGAGTCGGTCATGATCCGTTTCGGTGAACGACGAATCGGTGATGCCCCGCCCGCCCCGCGCCCGTGATGCGGGCCGCCGGGGTGTGTTTCCGCATCCGGCCCCCCGAGGTCCCCGCTCATGACCGAGATTGCCCTGGAAACGCCGGCCGATTCGCCCGCCGTGGAACGCCTCCTGGACCACGCTTTTGGCCCGGACCGTCAGCACAAGACCGCCTACCGCTACCGGGAGGGCGTGCCGCCCGTGTCCGGCCTGTGCTTCGTCGCCCGGCGCGACGGCGGCATCGTGGGCAGCGTGCGCCACTGGCCCACGGCCCTGGATACCGGCGCCACCACCCCCCTGCTCCTGGGACCCATCGCCGTCGCGGAAAGCGACCGGCGCTCGGGCATCGGCGAACAGCTCATGCGCCACGCCCTGCTGGCCGCCAAGCACGCCGGCTACAGCCTGGTGGTGCTGGTGGGGGATGCCGGCTATTATGGGCGCTTCGGCTTCTTCCCGGCCGGCGACATCGGTGTCACCATGCCGGGCGAGGATCCGGAACGCCTGCTGGCCCGTTTCCTGGGCCCGGCGCCGGCGTGCTTTCCCGGCGGCACCCTGCTGCCGGCGCGTCAGGCGGCCGCGGCCATGGGGTGACGCCGCGAACGAGGGACGCCGCATGGGCGACGCACAGCCCGTCTACACCGTGGCCGAACGCCGGCGCGACGCCGCCGCCCGGCAGCGGGCGGCGCGCGACGCCATGCTGCCCGCGCTGCGCGCCTACGCCCGGGCCCATCGCGGCCGCTACGTCCTCTTCGGCTCGGCCGCCCGCGACACCATGAAGCCGGAAAGCGATCTGGACCTGGTGGTGGACTTCCCCGGCACCGAAGAGGGGCCGGCCACCACCTTCGCGGAGTTGCTCGGAGCGGAACACGGCATCACCGTGGACCCCCGCCCCCTGTGGGCCTGCGGTGAGCATCTGCGCCGGCGCCTGGAAACGGAAGGGATCATCGTCGAATGACGGACGCCCGATGGGACGACGTGGCCGCGCAGGTGCGCACGGGCCTCCACTACCTGGATCGGGGCCGCGCCATTCACGGCCATGTCCCGGACGGCGATGCCCTGGTGCAGGACATGCGGGTGCTCGCCTTCCAGCACGCCATGCAGGCCGGTTACACCAGCCTGGAAAACGCCTTCACCAGCGTCCTGGACATCCTGGCCGAGGCCGCGGGGGTCGTGGCATCGGCGTGCACGGCGCTGGACGGCCTCCAGGCGGAGCTGGACCGTTTCCGGCGCACGGTGGACCCGCCGGACCACGGAGGAGCCTGACCCGTGCCCTGGCCCGAGATCACCCCGGCGCGGCTGGAATGGCGCGACGGCGTGCCCGCCTCCGCCGACTACGGCGATATCTATTTCGACGTCACGGACGGCCTGGCCCAGGCGCGGCAGGTCTTCGTCGGGGGCATCGGCGCGCCCGACATCTGGCACGGCGCGAAACGCTTCACCGTGGGCGAGGTGGGCTTCGGCGCCGGGCTCAACTTCCTGGCCACGTGGCGGCGCTGGCGCGAGACGGCGGACGACGACGCCCGCCTGCACTACCTGGCCGTGGAGGCCCACCCCCTCACCTCCGTGGACGTCAGCCGCGCCCTGGGCCCCTTCCGCGACCTGCTCGCCGAGGCGGCGGTGCTGTCGGCCCTGTGGCCGGAGCCCCATCCCGGGCCGCACCGGCGCGTCCTGGACGGCGGGCGCGTCACCCTCACCGTCGTCCTGGCCGACGCCGCCGCCGGCCTCGCCGCCACGGACGCCGCCGTGGACGCCTGGTTCCTGGACGGCTTCGCCCCCGACCGCAACCCCGCCATGTGGAACGAGGCCGTGCTGGACGAAGTGGCGCGGCTGTCGGCGCCCGGGGCGCGGCTTGCCACGTACAGCGTCGCCGGCGCCGTGCGCCGGGGCCTCGCCGACCGCGGCTTCCGGGTGGACAAGGTGAAGGGCGACGGCCCCAAGGGGGAACACCTCATGGGCCGTTACGAGGGCACGCCGGGGGCCGCCGCCCTGCCCGCCCACGCGGCGCGGCCGGACCCCGTCGCCCCGGGCACGCCGTGCGCCGTGGTGGGCGCCGGGGTGGCCGGCGCCGCGGCGGCGCGGGCGCTGGCCAACCACGGCCTCGACCCCATCCTCCTGGAGGCGGGCAACGGCCCCGCCGCCGGGGCGTCGGGCAACCCGTGCGGCCTGGTGGACCCGCGCCTGGACCTGGAGCCCTCCACCGGCGGCCGGCTGCACGCCGCCGCCTATCTGGACGCCGTGCATCGCCTGGACATGCTGGCCACCCAGGGCTGGCCGGTGTGGGCGGGGCCGCGCGGCCTGCTGCGCGTGCCGCCCGACAGCCGGCAGGCGGCCCGGTTCGACAGGCTGGCCGATTCGGCCGTGCTGCCGCCCGGCCACGTGGAACGCGTGACCGCCGCCGACGCCCGCGAGCACGCCAACGTCGAGGCGGCCGGGCTGTGGCTGCCGCGCGCCGGGGCCATCCGGCCGCGCGCCGTGGTGGCCGCCCTCGCCCACGGCCTGCCGCAGCGTCCGCGCACGCCGGTGGCCGGGCTCATGCGCGGAGCGTCCGGCTGGCTGCTCCTCGACCCCCGGGGCCACGCCTTTCTCCAGGTGCCGCTGGTGGTGCTGGCGGCGGGCTGCCTGACGCCGCGCCTGTGGCCCGACGCCGGCCTGCCCGTGACGCCCCGGCGCGGCCAGATCAGCCGCCTGGACGGCGGGCCGGGGACGCCCGACGCCGCCGTCACCTTCGGCGGCTACCTGACGCCGGCGGTGGCCGATTACCCCGAGGGCGACGAGCGCCACGTCCTGGGCGCCACCTACGACCGCTGGCCCGATCCCACGGACCGCGCCTGGGCGACCCTGTCGGACGCCGATCACGACCGCCTGTTCCACGGCCTGAGCGAGCGCCTGCCGCGCGTCGCCGCCGCCTGGGAGGGCCCCGGTCACGACGGCCGCGTGGGCCTGCGCGCCACCCTGCCCGACCGCATGCCCGTGGCCGGCCCCCTGGACGAGGGCCTGCACGCCCTCACCGGCCTGGGGTCGCACGGCTTCCAGACGGGGCCGCTGCTCGCCGAGCTGCTGGCCGCCTACCTGACGGGGGCGCCGCTGCCGCTGCCCGCCGACGTGGCGGCCGCCGTGCATCCGGCCCGTTTTGGCTGACTCTTCCGGGCGGGGCGGCACGGAAGGCATAATGCCCCGACAGCCACCACCGCCGGGGCCCCGCATGACTCTCGACCCAGACCCCGCCGCCCTGCTGGAAGGCGTTGACGGCGCCGTCGCCGTGACCGACGGCGCCGGCCGCGTGCGCACCGCCAACACGGCGGCCGAAGGCTGGCTGGGCGGTGCGGGGGAGGACTGGGCGGCCCCTTTCCCGGCCACCGACGCCGCGGTGGCGCATGCCCTGGCGACGGCGGCCGACACCGGCGCCGTCACCGCCTGCCTGCCGCACGGCGACGCCTGGTTGACGGCGCGGGTGACGCCGGCGGACGGCGGCCACATCGTCCACGTCCGCGACATCACGGCGGAATGCCGGGAATACCGGGCCCAGGCCGCCCGGGCGCGCCAGCTCACGGACCTTGTGGACAACCTGCCGGCCCTGGTGGCGGAGGTGGACGCCAACGGCCGCTACACCCGGGTCAACCACGGCTACGGCGCGTGGTTCGACGAGGCGCCGGGACAACTCGTGGGGCGCAGCATCGCCGACCTGGTGGGGCGCGAGACCTATGTGCGCCTGATGCCCTACATCCGCCGCGCCCTGCGGGGCGAGCCGGGGCGCCTGGAGCTCACCGCCGACCTGCCCGCCCTGGGCCGGCGCGACATCCTGGTGCACTACGTGCCGCGGCGCACCGCCACGGGCATGCCCGACGGCTACTACACCATGGTGCTCGACGTCTCCGAGTGGCGTACGGCGGAGCGCCGGCTGGCGGAACGCGAGCGCTTCCTGGACACCCTGACGCGCCTCATCCCCGGCGTGGTGTACTATCAGGACGCGGACGGGCGCTTTCATTTCATGAGCGCCCGCTTCGCCGAATGGTTCGGCCTGGCGCCGGAGACCCTGGCCGGCCGCGCCTTCGCCGACGCCTACCCGGACCGGCCCGATCCCCTGGCCCCTGTGGCCCCGGCGGCGGCCACGGCGCTTCAGGGGGAGACGGGCCACGTGGCCACCGGGGTGGACCGCGCGGGCGACACCCGCTGGGTGGACGCCACCTGCGTCCCCCATTGCGATGGGGACGGGAGGGTGGTGGGCGTGGTGGGGCTGGTGCTCGACGTGAGCGAGCAGCGCGCCGCCGAGGCCGCCCTGCGGGATTCCGAGGCGTGGTTCCGTTCCATCTTCGACAACGCCCCCACGGGCATCGTGGTGTCGGACGACGCGTTCCGCATCCGGCGGGCCAACCCCGCCTTCCAGTGCATGGTGGGCCATGACGAGGACACCCTGTGCCGGGAGACCTGGGCGGCCATCACCCACCCCGAGGACTTGACGGTGAGCTACACGGCCCACCACGACCTGGAGGCCGCCCCCGATGCCACCACCAGCCTGGAAAAGCGCTACATCCATGCCGACGGCCGCATCGTGTGGGGCAGCGTCAACCTGGTGAGCGTGCCCGACCCGCGCACGGGCGACACCATGCGCATCGCCCTCGTCCGCGACGAGACGGCGCGCAAGGAGGCCGAGGCCCGGCTGGCGGAGAGCGAGGAGCGCTACGCCCTGGCCATCGACGGCACCAGCGACGGCATCTGGGACCTGGATTACGCCAGCGGCACGGTACGCGGCACGGACCGCTGCCTGACGCTTCTCGGCCACCCGCCCGGGCCGGACGGCGGCGGCACCCTGCGGCCGTGGAAGGCATGGCTGCGCGCCGTGCATTCCGACGACCGGGCCGACCTGCTGGCCGCCTACCGTGAGCACCGCGCCGGGCGCGCCGGGCGCCTGGAGGCCACGGCCCGCCTGCGCCGGGCGGACGGCGCCTGGATGTGGATGCTGGTGCGCGGCCAGGTGCTGGCCGATGCCGACGGCGCCCCCTATCGCGCCGTGGGCGCCCTGACGGACATCGACCGCCGGGTGCGCCTGGAGCACGCCCTGCGCGACGCCAAGGAGGCGGCGGAGCGGGCCAGCAGCGACAAGACCCGCTTCCTGGCCGCCGCCAGCCACGACCTGCGCCAGCCGGTACAGGCGCTGCGGCTTTTCGCCGGGCTCCTTGCCGGGCGCGACGATCTGCCCGAGCAGGCGCGTACCGTGGTGGGCCGGCTGGAGAACACCGTGGAGAGCCTGTCGGACCTGCTGGGGGCGCTCCTGGACATCTCCAAGCTGGACGCGGGCATGGTGGTGCCGCGCGTGCGTGACGTGGCCGTGCAGCCGGTGATCGAGCGCGTGGTGGACGCCTTCCGGGAGACCGCCGCCGCCAGGGGCCTGCGTTTCCGGGGCGTGCCGTCGTCCCTGCGGGCGCACACCGACCCGGCGCTCCTGGAGACCATGCTCTACAACCTCGCCGCCAACGCCGTGAAATTCACCGACGCCGGCGGCGTGGTGGTGGGGGTCCGCCCGGCCGGCGACCGGGTGCACGTGATGGTGGCGGATTCCGGGCCGGGGGTGCCGGACGCGCAGCAGGGGCTCATCTTCCACGACTACTACCGCGCCCCGGGCGAGGGGGCCGGGCGCGAGGGCCTGGGCCTGGGGCTGGCCATCGTGCGCCGCATGGCGGCGCTCCTGGACCACCGGGTGTGGGTGCAGTCGGCGCCCGGGCGCGGCACGCGCTTCACCATCGAGCTGCCCCCCGCCGAACGAACGGCCGGAGCAGCGGCGCCCGCCGGCGGCGAGCCGGGGCCCGAACGCCTGGCGGGGCGCACGGTGCTGGTGCTGGAGGACGACGCCGACATCCGCACGGCCCTGGCGGCGCTCTTCGCCCGCTGGCGCTGCCGCGTGGTGGCGCCGGACGACCCGGCGGCGCCCGACCTGGCGGAAAACCTGCGCGCCGAGGCGCCCGACCTGGTGGTGGCCGACTACCGCCTGCCCGGCAACACCACGGGCGTGGACGTGGTGCGCGCCCTGCGCCACGCCCTGGACCGCCCGGTGCCGGCCGTGCTCCTCACGGCGGACACGGCCCCCGAGGGCCTGCTGGCGGCGCGCGAGAGCGGCCTGGCGCTTCTGCACAAGCCGGTGGATTCGCGGCGGCTGCTGGCGGCCCTGGCCGATGCGCTGGATGGTTATTGATCCAGCACGCCCAACGACATCCACCTATCCCTTGACATCCTACCCCTACGAAGATTCAGGTTTCACTAGGTATAGGCAGGGGAGCGGTTTGTCGCTGATCCACAGATGGTGATAGCCGATGGAAGAAACCAAAACCGTGACGCAAAATCAGGCGGCAACCACCGGGCCAGAATTATTTTTCGCGGTTATCGGTGCAGCCGGTAGCGATTTATCGACACTTGTCGAGACATTGCATGAACGACTCCGTAGTTTTCTTTATACACCGCACACGATCCGATTGAGCGACGCCTTGTCTAAATGGTTTGATGTCGAAGCAAAACAGGAAACTACGGAGGAAAATAGGATTGATTACTTTATGAAATTAGGGAATGATCTACGCTACAGTTTTGAAAGAGGCGATGCTGTTGCGCTACTTGGACTTGAGTACGTTCGCGTAAAGCGTCGAGAAAACGGCAATGATGCAGATTGCCCTTTGCCGAGGTTTGCATATATTTTTAACAGCCTAAAACATCCAAGTGAAGTTGAAACATTGCGTCAGTTATACGGCCCTAATCTGTTTGTTGTTTCCTTGTATTCGCCATATGGCAAACGCCAAAAAACGCTTTCCAACAACATCGCCAAGTCATACGGAACGCGCGATAAGACGCAGTATTACACAACTGCTGACAGCTTAATGCAAAAAGATGCAAAGGAAGTCGGCAATCTGTACGGTCAAAATGTCCGCACGACATTTCCAAAGGCTGATTATTTTATTGATGAAACAAAAAATATAGATGAACAGATATATCGTTTCTTGAATATCATTTTCGGCCATCCGTATATGACTCCCACACGGGACGAATATGGTATGTTCCATGCAAGTGCGGCTGCATTACGCTCGTCAGATTTATCAAGACAAGTTGGTGCTCTATTAACCACGCCAGAAGGACAAATTGTCGCAGCAGGGTGCAATGATGTGCCAGCATCCGGCGGAGGACACGTATGGGCGGATTCCCCAGAAAAGTACACTGACAACAGAGATTTCATGGAAAAAGGGTATGACACTAATACAGTAATGAAATATGAAATTCTAACTGAACTTTTTAGAGCATTAGAAGATAACGAATGGTTGGCGTTAACCAGCTCCTCTCAGGGAGAGCAACCTAAAAAACTAGCAGATGACATACTAACGGGCAAGTTAGACCCAAGCTTTAAAGACCTTCGTATCGCAAATATACTCGAATTCGGACGTATAATACATGCCGAAATGTCGGCAATATGTGATGCAGCTGCTCGCGGAATACCAGTTCGAGGTAGCTGGCTTTATACAACCACCTTTCCTTGTCACATGTGTGCACGGCATTTAATCGCCGCTGGCGTCAAACGCGTGATATACATTGAGCCATACCCAAAAAGTATGACAAAAGAGCTTTACGATTCTGAAACAAAAATTGAAGATGAGGCAAAAGACGACAATGTTGTTGAGTTTGTCCCGTTTATTGGCGTATCACCGAGCAGATATATGGACTTTTTCAATATGCCACAAAGAAAAAACGAAAAAGGCTACACGGTATCGTGGTCTGCTGTTACTCCGCCGTGGCCGCGAGGCGTCCCCACATATGGCCGATACCCAGAGGTGGAGCAGCGGTATGTGGATATCCTAATAAGGCAAAACAACGGGGAGGGCACCTGATGACCGAGCAAAACAATCAAAAAACGGAAGAAACGCTTTTGCAGGAACAGCGAAAGGAGGCTTCCGAAAAAGTGAAAAATTGGAGTAAATGGAAAAAAGAGGCAATTGATCAGGAGATTGGAAGTTTCAAAAAAGAACGACATGAGAACGACACGCCAAAAAAATTATGCACGTAAAATCTATCACTCCGCCACCGGCAGCGTGAAGCTGAAGACACTGCCCTCCGGGTCCGCGCGTGTGGCGGTGATGCGGCCGCCGTGGCGTTCCACGATGCGCTTGCAAAGGGCCAGGCCGATGCCGGCGCCTTCCGCCTCCTCGGCGTGCAGGTCGGGGCGGCGGAAGATGTCGAACAGCCGGTCCAGGTCGTCGGGATCGATGCCGCGGCCGTTGTCTTCCACGTTCACCCGGGTCCAGTCCGGCCGGCCGGGCAGCGGCCCGGCCCACACCCGCACCCGGGGCGGCACGGCGTCGCGGCGGTAGCGCACGGCGTTGCCCAGGAGGTGGCGGAGGAGCTGGAAGAGCTGCGCCCGGTCGCCCTGCACGCGCGGCAGGGGCCGCCCGGCGGTGACCTCCGCCCCTTCCGCGGCGATGGTGTCGGCCAGGGCCTCCACGGCGTCGTCGAAGACGCCGTCCAGGGCCACCGGGTGGAAGGGGCCGCCCTCCACGGCGATGCGCGAATAGGCGAGCAGGGCGCGCGCCAGGGCGCCCATGCGGCGCACGCCGGCCAGGGCGATGTCCAGGGCTTCGCGGGCGTCGTCGGAAAGGCCCTCGCGGTGGCGCCGGTCCAGGAGCTGGAGCTGGGTGGTCACCATGCGCAGCGGCTCACCCATGTTGTGCGACGCCGTGTAGGCGAACTCCTCCAGGTCGCGATTGGCCCGGCGCAGGGCCACCTCCAGCCTCTTGCGCTCGGTGATGTCGTGGTAGTGCTCCACCCGCCCGCCGGCGTACAGGCCGGAGCGGATGGGCAGGCTGCGGTGTTCCAGCCAGCGTTCGTCGCGCCCCGGCCCGGGGAGGATGTGGCATTCCAGGGTCTCGGCCGTGTCGTTCGAGTCGTAGGCCCCCTTGAGGCGCCGGACGAAGGCGTCGCCGTCCTCGACGATGTGGCGTACCCAGGTGTCCAGGAGGCGGCGCTTGTCGGCGCCTAGCACGGCATCGCGGTCCAGGCCCGTGTAGTGCTCCACGGCGCGGTTGACCCACACGACGTGGAAGCTGGTGTCGAGGATGAAGAGGCCCACGGCGGCGTTGTCCAGGACGTCGTCCGTGATGCTGCGATAGCGTTCCTCGCTCTCGCGCAGGGCGTCCTCCACGCGGCGGCGTTCGGTGACGTCCTGCACCACCCCCGTCATGCGCACGGGATTGCCGGCCTCGTCCCGGGTGACGTCGGCGCGCTCGTGGACGATGCGCTCGCCGCCGTCGGGGCGCACGATGCGGTGGTGGATGTCGTAGGGCGCCTCGCCCCGGAGGGCGCGGGCCACGCTGTCCTGGACGTATTGCCGGTCGTCCGGGTGGACGAAGCCCAGGAAGGCCTCGTAGGTGGCCTCGAAGGCCGACGGCGCCACGCCGAAAATGCGGAAGATCTCGTCCGACCAGGACAGGGCGCCCGTGGGGACGTCCCAGATCCAGTTGCCCAGCTGGCCGATGCGCTGGGCCTCCTTGAGCTCCGCCGTGCGCTCCGCCACCCGGGTCTCCAGCGCCTGACGCGCCGCGTGCAGCTCACGTTCGCGCTGGCGCAGCCGCACGTTGAGCCGCCACGCCACCGTCAGGCCCGCCGCCAGGCCCAGGAGCACCACCAGGGCCCCGGCCACCCACGGCCCGTAGCGCCGCACCAGGTTGGCGGCCGTGGCGGGCGCCGGCGTGTAGGGCGGCTTGTCCAGGCGGCGCAGGAGGGTGCGCACCCCCTGGTAGTTGCGCGGCACGGTCCAGTCGCCCGGCCCCTCCCCCGTGCGCTCGGGCAGCGCCATGAGGGTGGTGGCGACCCGGTGGACGAGGCTGTTGTCCACGTGGTCGAGGGCGGCCATGGGCCATTCCGGATACAGCGGTGTGCTCACCCGCAGGGCGAAATCCGGATGGTCCGCGGGATGGACGACGCGCAGCCGTTGCGGGTCGATGGCCCCGTTGGCGGCCATATGCTCCACCGTGTCCGTGCGCGCGGTGCCGGCCGCCACGTCGCCCCGGAGGATCGCCTTCACCACGGCGTTGTGCGTTCCCGCGAAGCGCAGGTCGGCGAAGGCGTCGCGCGGGGCGATGCCGTTGCGGCGCAGCACGCCCAGCGCCATGAGCCAGCCGCCCAGCGAGGTTTCGTGCACGGCGGCGAAAGCGCGGCCGCGCAGGTCGGCCAGGGTGCGGACGGCGTCGTTGTCCGCGCGCGTCAGGATGACGCCGCCGAATCGGTCGTAGAGGCGGTCGCCCACGCGCTTGCGCAGGGTGGCGATGCGCCGGACGCCGAAGTCGTGCTCCAGCCGCACGTAGATGGCCGGGTTGGCCAGGACGAAATCCACCCGCGCATCGCCCACGGCGGGGGGCAGGGCGTCGAAGTCGAGGGGCACCACCTTGAAGCACGCGCCCTCGATGCGCCGGGTGAGCGCCTTCGCCGTGGGCCGCCAGCAGCGCAGGGCCTCCTCCCGGCCGCACTTGGCCAGCGCCCCGATGCGCACCACCCGGGCGTCCGTGTCGCCGCAGCGGGCGAAGGCCGTGGCCGGCGGCAGCAGCATGAGGGCCGCCGCCATCACCACGAGCCCCGCCGGCCGCCATCCGCTGCTCCCCCCGGAAACCATGATCCGCCTTCCCGCGCCGTCTCGCTGGATCAAGCGTAGGCGCCCGGCCCCCGGGCGCTCAACGGACAAAGTGATTGCGTTCCGGCCTATGCCGCGCGGAAGGCGCCGTCGTCCGTGCGGTGGGCCCGGCCCAGGGCTTCCAGGGTGTCCAGGATCTCCGCCACGCGGTCGCGGCGGGCGCTCTTGAAGCGCCGGGCCACCTCCGCCGCCGCCAGGGGCGCCGGGGACTCGGCCAGGACGCCGCGCACCGCCTCGATCTGGTCGGGCAGCTTCTTCGGCCAGGCGCGTTTGCCGCCCTGGGTGGCGGCCACCTTCCCGGTCTGTTCGGCCATCATCTCGGCTTGCGTGGGGGCCTGCCCCTCGGGCGCCTGGAAGGCCGGGCGCAGCCAGCGCACGTGGCCGCGCTTTTCCTCGGCGGCGCGCTCGGCGTTGAGGGCCACCAGGCGTTCCAGCAGGGTCTCCTCCGCTTCCGCCTGGTGGGGCGCCTTGTCGGCGCGCGGCGTGGTGCCGCCGGGCCGGCCCACCAGGGTCGGAGCCAGGTCGTCCCAGCCATAGGCCCTGAGCACCGCCCGGTCCAGCCGGTCGTGCAGATCGGCCAGCACGGACACCAGCCCCGCATCGTGCGCCTGCTTCTCCTTTTTCGACAGCGCCTCGCCGGCGCGCAGCTTGTCCAGGGCGTTGTACATCCCGGTAAGGGTCAGGTCGGGATGGGCCTCCTGCTGGCGCTTGCGGTGGGCGTCCAGTTCCGCCGCCAGGTCGCGGATTTCCTGGCGGGTGGCGTCGTCCGGTTCCGGGAAGGGGAAGACATCGAAGCAGCGGGTCTTGTTATACCGTGGATCGTTTCCGACACCCAAACGGCTGCCGGCAGCCAAGGCCCATGCCACATGGACCCGACTTGAAAGAACGCCCAGGGAAGTCCCGTCCTCCATTGCTATATTGATGAGCATATTATCCGGCAGAATGGAACGATCGAAAAATGTAAACAAACGATGTTTCATGGTTTCGGGCGTGGATATGTAACGGCGCAGACCTGCCGCCATTCGCCGCCATTCCGGACGGGTTTTGCCGAACCGCCACCAGTGCGCGGCATAGCCCGCTCCGTCAGGGGTATGTGCTTTGGCGTCACGCTCTGGTTTAACGCGCTCCAGGATCCACTGGTAGACTTCAGGAAAATCGTTACGAACTTGCCGTTCACTTAAATCGAAAAGATCTATGACATAGACGCCGCGTGGACGCTGAGCGATGTCGCGACCGTTTCGATAAGGCCGGATATGACTTTCCAGGCCCGGAATTTTTCCCAGTCCCAGTTGCTTTGCCTGTTCTTCTGTAACAATAAAACCGGCGCCATGAAGTTTCACGCCGGGCGAGCAGAGCCCCTGGTTCGCTTCCAGGGGAACGGCACCCGCCACGTCAGGTCCCACCGTCAGATCGGGATGAATAACCCCATGGCGTTGTTCCAGCGTCACGGCGGTGCCTTCGTCCTCCTCGCCGCTTTCCGCCACGACGCGCGCCAGGATGCCCTCGTGCTCGCCCGGCTCGCCCACGGTCATGGCGATGCGCACATCCGCCCCGTCGGCGCTGTCCACCCACGGGTGGTCGGGGACGGCGAAGCGCAGGGCCAGGGGCTTCTTGGCCGTCAGGTGATGTTGCACCACGCGGCGGTTGAAGGTCTGCGGCAGGCTGTTGGTGGTGATGAGGCCGAAGCGCCGGATCGCCCTGTCGCGCGCCAGCGTCGCCGCCTTGTGCCACCAGTACAGGACGAAATCGGCGGATTCCGGCACGTCGGGCCACGCGGCGCGCAGGGCCTCCACGTAGCCGTCGCCCAGGGCGCGGCGCATGCGATGCTTGCCGATGAAGGGCGGGTTGCCCACGACGAAATCCGCCTCCGGCCATTCGGCCGGGCGCGGGTTCGGGTAGTCGTAGACGGGGATGCGGGCGTTCTCGTCGGGCACGCGCTCGCCCGTCGCCGGATGGGTGGTATAGGTAACGCCGTCCCAGACGCTCACCGGCCGGCCATCGGCGTCGCGCCGCAAGACGGGGTCGTCGTGGGCCAGGACGGCGTCGCGCGCCTGGATGTTGTGGAAGTCCTTGAGCACCGGCTCCTCGGGCATGACGTCGCCGCGCGTGCGGAAATGCCACTGCAGAAAGCCGATCCACAGCACCGCCTCCGTGATGCCGGCGGCGCGCGGGTTGGTCTCTAGCCCGGATTTCTCACGGGGTCGATGGCTGTGCGCCGGTG
>CAJXLG010000021.1 GCA_913055885.1 uncultured Rhodospirillales bacterium | reverse complement strand
TATTCGCCCGAAGGTTTCCGGGATGACGCCTTATGGTTCTGGCGTCGGCCAGCAGTTCACTAACTGCCGGATCGAGGCTCAAACGGGCGCGGGCCAACACAGCCTGTCGAGCGGTGCGACAATCCGGGCTAGCTCATGGTCCGGATGCTCATGAAGGAGTCGGGGTTGCGCAGGTACGACCGGCAGATGACGGAGAAGCTGTTGTTGAAGTCGCGCTTCTCCTCCTCCTCGTCATCGTAGTGGTCGTTCATGCTGATTTCCTTGGTCTTGTTCAGGAAAACGTGCACCACCTGCTTCTGGCTGGGGTCGCCGAAGACCTCGTTGAACTTGGGCCCCATGACGGACTTCGCCGTCTCCAGGAACATGCCCATGCGCCGCGCCGAGAGGGTCTCGCGCAGGATGTCCAGGGTGGAGGGCGCCAGGTCCGGCAGATAGCGCGCCGCCGCCTTGAAATCGGCGGTGTTCTTGAAGCGGAGGTGGACGGCATATTTGAGCATTTCCATGTCGCCCACCACCTCCCAGGTGCGCGCGCCCAGGCCGCGATAGAGGTCGGCGATGGTGCGCCGGCCCTCGTTCTCCTTGACGTCGCGCAGGTTGCGGATGGCGTGCGGCGCGGCGGCCAGCATCTCGTCGAACAGATCGCCCGTGAGCTTCTTGGCGTGCTCCAGGTCCTTGGGGTGGATGTTCTCCAGGGCCTCCACCTGCTCCTGGCGGTGCAGCGTGAGCAGGCTGTTGCCGATCATCTCCACGAGCCACGCCGGAAGCTGGGCGTAGAAGGGGATCAGGTCGAACTGCCACTCGTGCTTGAGATGCGGCTTCAGGGCGTTGTAGAGCTTGCCGAACTCCGGGTTCTCGGGCTCCTCCGGCCCCTTGTCCTTCTTGAAAAAGCTCAAAAGGCCCTTTTTCTGGTTGTCCAGCTCCTCCTGCCGACGCTGGCGCTCGCGGGCCTTCCATTCCTCGTACTGCGCCATGATGTAGCGGCGGGTGCAGGCAAGCAGGTACTGCACCACCACCGCTTCCTCGTAGGACTTGTTGCAGGGGGCGATGGGCTCCGTGCGGTCGCTCACGAGCTGGCCGTCGGGCCCGCGGAAATAGTCGGGGAACATCTCCCGCGACTGCCAGACCACCTGGATGAGCTTCTTGACGAACTCGTGGTCCTGCTCGGTGAGCACGTCCTCGGGCGAGCGGCCCTCCAGGCGCTCCTGGAAATAGGGAAAAGCGCGCACCAGGACGTCACGGATGGCCGGATAGACCTCCGTTTCCACTCTCGCCCGGGCCGGGTCGCGCGGTACGCGCTGCTTGGCCATTCGCCTCTCATCCCTGATTCGGCGGGACCAGTCTACACACCAAGGGCCGGGTGGAAAATCGCCGAAATCGGGTCAATATCCCCTTAACGACCGCTCCTGAACCGAAGCATGAAACAGGCCGGCCACCGTATCGCGTTCGCCCGCTATCGACGCACCGCAGGTTAACGGCTAAAGTAAGGCCCCTGTCAGAAAAGCGAGACAATGACGGATTCATGGTAGCCATCACCCTGCCCGACGGAAGCACCCAGAACTACGAAGCCCCGGTCACCCCCGCCGACGTGGCCCGGCAGATCGGCCCCGGCCTCGCCAAGGCGGCGCTTGCCGCCAAGGTGAACGGCGAGGAATGGGACCTGAACCGGCCCGTGGACCGCGACGCGCACCTCTCCCTCATCACCGCGCGCGACCCCGAGGCCATGGAACTCATCCGCCACGACGCGGCGCACGTCATGGCCGAGGCGGTGAAGGAGCTGTATCCCGAGACCCAGGTGACCATCGGGCCCGCCATCGAGAACGGCTTCTATTACGACTTCGCCCGTGACGCCCCCTTCACGCCCGACGATCTGGAGAAGATCGAGGCGCGCATGCGCGAGATCGTCGAGCGCGACGAGCCCATCCAGCGCGAGGAATGGGACCGGCAGGAAGCGATTCGCACCTTCGAGGCCATGGGCGAGCATTACAAGGCCCGGATCATCGCCGAGCTGCCGGAGGACGCGCCCGTCACCGTCTACCGCCAGGGCGGTTTCGTGGACCTGTGCCGCGGCCCGCACCTGCCCTCCACGGGGCGGCTGGGCAAGGCCTTCCGCCTGACCAAGCTGGCGGGCGCCTACTGGCGCGGCGACAGCAGCAACGAGATGCTGCAGCGGGTCTACGGCACCGCCTGGGTCACCGAGCGCCAGCTCGAGGACTACCTGCACATGCTGGAGGAGGCGGAGCGCCGCGACCACCGCCGCCTCGGCCGCGAGATGGACCTCTTCCACTTCCAGGAGGAGGCGCCCGGCGCCGTCTTCTGGCACCCCAAGGGGTGGACGCTGTTCAACAGGCTCGTGGACTACATGCGCCGGCGCCAGGACGCCGCCGGCTACGACGAGATCAGCACCCCCGAGGTGCTGGACCGCTCCCTGTGGGAGGCCTCCGGTCACTGGGAAACCTTCGGCGAGAACATGTACACGGCCACCACGGCCGACGAGCGCGCCTTCGCCATCAAGCCCATGAACTGCCCGGGCGGCGTCCAGGTGTTCAAGCAGGGCATCACCAGCTACCGCGACCTGCCCATGCGCGTCGCCGAGTTCGGCAAGGTGCACCGCTACGAGCCGTCGGGGGCGCTGCACGGCCTGATGCGCGTGCGCGCCTTCACCCAGGACGACGCCCACATCTACTGCACCGAGGCCCAGATGGAGTCCGAATGCCGCGAGGTGGTGGACTTCATCCTGGACGTCTACAAGGACTTCGGCTTTGAGGACGTCCACATCAAGTTCTCGGACCGCCCCGACAAGCGCATCGGCAGTGACGAGATCTGGGACCAGCTCGAAGGCGCCCTCAAGGGCGCGCTCGACGCCATGGGCCACGATTACGCCTACAACCCGGGCGAAGGTGCTTTCTACGGCCCCAAGCTGGAGTTCGTCCTGCGCGACGCCCTGGGCCGCGACTGGCAGTGCGGCACCCTGCAGGTGGACCTCAACCTGCCCCGCCGGCTGGACGCCACCTACGTGGGCGAGGACGGCGAGAGCCACTATCCGGTGATGCTCCACCGGGCGCTTTTCGGCTCCCTGGAGCGGTTCATCGGCATCCTCCTGGAGCACTACGCCGGCAACCTGCCGCTGTGGCTGGCACCGGTGCAGGGGGTGGTGGCCACCATCACCTCCGACGCCAACGATTATGCCGAAACGGTGCGCCGGGCCTGCCGCGAACGCGGCCTGCGCGTGCAGTCGGACCTCAGGAACGAAAAGATCACCTACAAGGTGCGCGAGCACAGCCACGCCAAGGTGCCGCTGATCCTCGTCGCGGGCCGCGACGAGGCGGCGAAGGGCAACGTCGCCCTGCGCCGCCTGGGAGGCAGGGAACAGGAAATCCTTGCGCTGAATGAAGCACTCGATACACTGGCCCGGGAAGCGGCGCCGCCCGCCTAGGCCGCGAGCAGGATCATGCAACGGGCCGGGGGAACAGGCGGACGGCACCCGGCGTCATCGCGGCCGCGGCCGGCCTGCCGGCCCCGGTCGCACGAAAGGAAAACCGGCAAGAAGGAGGGGACTCCATAGCGCGGGGACCGAGTACGGCGTCGCCGGCCCGGGAAGGGCCGCGCGTCAACGATAACATCCAGACACAGCGCGTGCGCCTTGTGAACGCGACGGGGGAGAACGTCGGCATCGTCGGGCTGGAGGAAGCCCTCGGCATGGCCGACGAAGCGGGGCTCGACCTTGTGGAAGTGTCGCCCAATGCGGACCCGCCCGTCTGCAAGATCCTGGACTACGGAAAATACAAGTACGAAGCCCAGAAGAAAAAGAACGAGGCGCGAAAGAAACAAAAGACCATCGAGGTCAAGGAAGTCAAGCTTCGCCCGAACATCGACGAGAACGATTACAGGGTGAAGATCAACCGCATGCGCAAGTTCTTCGGGGAGGGCGACAAGGTGAAGGTCACCCTGCGCTTTCGGGGGCGCGAGGTTACCCACCAGGAAATCGCCGCCAACCTGATGAGCCGCGTGCAGGAGGAAGTGGACGACCTGGCCAAGGTGGAACAGAATCCCAAGATGGAAGGGCGCGCCATGATCATGATCCTCGCGCCGCGTTGACCCCGCCGCCCGCGGCGTCCGCCGGCGGCGGGCGCCGCGGGCGCCGGCGGCCTCGATCCGAGGGGGGCTCATGAGCCGGACGGAGGCCGCGGTTTTCCGATTCATCCTGGACAGGCACGTGGCCGGGGCGGCGACGGCCGACTACCACCGTCCCTGGGGGAACCTTGCGTGCGGTCTGTCGTGGTGCGGCTGCCGCGTCCTGCCCTTCCTGTGGCTGTCCCACCGCCACCGGGCGGCCTTCGTGGAGGTGCCCAAGTGCGGCACCGTGGCCATCAAGGAGGTCCTGGGCACGGGAACGCACTTCAAGATGGCGGCACGCGCCGCCGGCGAGGCCGTGGCCCGCGACAATGCCCGGGTCGAGGTGCGCCACGGCGAGGCCACGGCGGGCATGATCCCCTTCTACGAGGAAATGGTGGAACGTTTCGCCGCCCTGCAGCCGGCGGAAGTGCCCGCCCTCAGCCCCGAGGAGGGCTTTTTCCCTTTTTACGGTGACGTGGCCACGGTGCGGGCGCGCTATCCCGATTACCGGGTCTTCACGGTGGTCCGCCATCCGCTGGACCGGTTCCTGTCCGCCTTCCGCATGTTCTGCCGCGAACCGTCGCCCCTGCGCCGACAGCAGGCGTGCGACACCCTGGGCGTGGACGATCCCGAGGCGTTGAGCGCGGGCACTTTCGCCGACCTGGCGCTGGAACGGCCCAACCACCACTGGCAGCCCCTGCACCATTTCGTCCCGGTGGCCGACGGCCGGCCGCGAGTGGACACGGTGCTCCACCTGGAAACCATCGCGGAAACCTGGCCGCCGCTGGCGCGGCGCCTGGGGGTTTCCCCGGCCCTGCCCGTGCGCAACGCCACGCCGGCCGACGCCGCCCCCCTGCCCGCCAGCGTCCGCCGCCGCCTGGAAAGCTTCTACGCCGACGACCTGGCCGCTTTCGGGTACGGATGATCGCCCCCTGGACGCGGCCCGGCCTTTTGGGGAATGATGGGGGGCGTCGCCATCACCCCGGACAAGGACCGCCGTGGAAAGTCGTAGCCTCCTCGTCCAGTACGCCCATCCGCAGCCCTGGGCCTCGCGCATCAACCGCACCATGCGCGACGCCATCGCCGACCTGGACGGCGTCCATGTCAACGACCTCTACGCCCGCTATCCGGATTTCCTCATCGACGCGGCATACGAGAAGCGGCTGTGCGCCGAGGCCGACCTCGTGGTCTTCCACCACCCCCTTTACTGGTACAGCGCGCCGCCGCTTCTGCGCGAATGGCAGGACCGGGTGCTGGGCTACGGCTGGGCCTACGGCCGCGAGGGGACGGCGCTGTCCGGCAAGATGCTTCTGTCGGCCGTGTCCACGGGCGGGCCCGAGCGTGCCTTCCGGATCGACGGCCGCAACCGTTTTCCGCTGGAATATTTCCTTTTGCCCTTCGACCAGATGGCCCATTTGTGCGGCATGCGTTATCTGGCCCCGCTCATCTTCTATGGCGCCCACGGCGCCGATCTGACGGCCGTGGAGACCCACGCCGCGGCCTATCGGGAGCGTCTGATCGCCCTGCGCGACGGCGGCGAGCCCGACCTTTTCACCCTGCCCGACCGCGACGGCACCCGCACCCGGCACGCCACCGACGGCCAGGGAGGCGACCTTGGGTGAGCACGGCTTTCTGTTCATCGCCTTCATCTTCCTGGGCGCCGCGGTGGTGGTGGTGCCGCTCATCCAGCGCAGCGGCCTGGGCACGGTGCTGGGCTATCTGCTGGCCGGGGTGGCCCTGGGCCCCTTCGGCCTGGGGGTGGTGACGGAGCCGCAGGAGATCCTGCACGTCGCCGAGTTCGGCGTGGTGCTCATGCTCTTCCTCATCGGCCTGGAGCTTCAGCCCAGCACCCTGTGGCGCCTGCGCCAGCCCATCGTCTTCCTGGGCGGCAGCCAGGTGGTGCTGACGGCCGCCGTGCTCACCCTGGCCGCCTGGGGCCTGGGCCTGTCGTGGCGCGAGGCGGTGGTGGTGGGTCTGGCGCTGGGCCTGTCCTCCACGGCCATCGCCCTCAAGCTCCTCACCGACCGCGGCCAGCTCGGCACCCAGGCCGGCCAGTCGGCCTTCTCCGTCCTGCTGTTCCAGGACATGGCCGTGGTGCCCATCCTCGCCCTGCTGCCCCTCCTGGCGCCCGGCGGGACGGGCGGCGCCGGCGGCCACGGGGGGGACCTGTTCAACGGGCCCTACGGCGGCTGGTTGCAGACGGCGACCATCGTGGGCGCCGGTGCCGGCTTCGTCATCGCCGGGCGCTATCTGGTGCGGCCGCTGTTCCGGTTCGTCGCCGCCACGGGCGCGCACGAGGTCTTCACGGCCTTCTCCCTGTTCATCGTGGTGGGCACGGCGCTCCTCATGCGGATGCTGGACCTGTCGGCGGCGCTGGGCACCTTCTTCGCCGGGGTGGTGCTCGCCGAATCCGAGTACCGCCACGCCGTGGAAACGGATATCGAGCCCTTCAAGGGCCTGCTGCTCGGGCTCTTTTTCATGTCCGTGGGCATGTCCGTGGACCTCGCCGTGGTGGGCGAGGCGCCGGTGGCCGTCGCCGGCCTGACGGCGGGGCTCCTGACCATCAAGCTGGCCATCCTGTTCGGCCTGTCGCAGCTCTTCCGCCACGGCCTGCGGCGCGGCGTCCTGCTCGCCGGGCTTCTCGCCCAGGGCGGCGAATTCGCCTTCGTCCTTTTGCAGTTCGCCACGGGCGAGGGCATCATCAGCCGCGACCTCCAGGGGCTCCTGATCGTGGTGGTGGCGCTCTCCATGGCGGCCACGCCGCTGCTGCTCCTCGTCCACGACCGCGTGGTGGCGCCGCGCCTGCGGGCACGCCTGCGGCGGCAGCGCAGCGCCGCCCGCGAGCCCGACGGCATCGCCGAGCCGCCCAACCCCGTGATCATCTTCGGCTACGGCCGCTTCGGCCAGGTGGTGGGCCGGCTGCTCAACGCCTGCGGCATCAGCACCACGGTGCTGGACAACGATCCCGACCACGTGGAGGTGCTGCGCAAGTACGGCTTCCGGGTGTTCTACGGCGACGCCTCGCGCACGGACCTGCTGCGCGCCGCCGGCGCCGACGACGCCGAGGTGGTGGTCCTGGCCCTGGACGATCCCGAACGCACCGTGGAGACGGCGCGCCGGGTGCGCCATGCCTTCCCGCACCTGCGCATCCTGGCACGGGCGCGCAACCGCAGCCACTGCAACGAGCTGCGCCGGGCGGGCGTGGACGTTTTCCAGCGCGAGATGTTCGAATCCGCCGTCCGGGCCGGTCGCGACGCCCTGACCCTGCTCGGCTGGCACCCCTACGCCGCGCGCCTCCAGGCGCGGCGCTTCGCCCGCCACGACACCCGCGCCCTGCTCGACGCCCTGGCCTCCAGCGAGGAAGGACCGCCCGTCCCGCCCAAGGCCCACCAGGCGCGCGCCGAGCTGGCCGCCCTCCTGGAAGCCGATCGCCGGGAATCCGGCGACGAGGAACGCAACGCCGGCTGGGGATCGTGACGGCAAGGGGCTCGCCGCGCTATCCTGGGCGTCGTTTCAGGGGAGCGTTGAACCATGACCTATGGTCCTGTCGGGCCCTACCGCTGCCGGGCGGTGAGCGGCGAGGCCCTGGATTATCTCGCCGACGCCCTGGCCGAGCACGCCGACGCCGACGGCCAGGTGCGGGTGACCGATGTGCGCCGGCTGGTGGAACGCCTGCGCCGGGACGACAGCGCCGTGCAGGGCCTCTACACCCGGGTCTTCGACACCTGCCATGCCCTCATGGAGGAGCGCCGCCACGCCCAGCGGCGGCGCGACGCCTTCTCCCGCGCCATCATCGCCCGCTTCGACCATCTTTTCAGCCGCGACCAGACGGAAACGGAGCGCCTGCCGCGCCACGTCATCCCCGGCATGATCGCCGTCCTCCACCACCTGCTGGGCGAGGCCACGGTGGAAAGCCATCAGGAAGAGTGTCAGGCCATCCTCACCGAGCTGCGGGAGCGCGATGGCGCCGACTTCACATGGGCGCGCTACTTCGCCGACGCCCGGGTGCAACGGCTGGTGCTGCACACGGTGGTGACCCTCGCCATCGCCTTCCGGGACTTCGACCGACGGCGCCGCTGGTTCATCAACCTCATCGACCAGTACGGCTTCATGCGCGGCGTCCCCCACGGCGAGGGCCTGTCCGACCGCCAATTCCTGGCCCTCGCCGAGAACCTTTTCGCCCCGGCCGGCCTGCCGGAGACCGGCGCCCGGGAAGAGGTGGGCCGTTTCGGCATGGAAGCCCTGCACGAGGTGCGCCGCAACCTCCAGAGCCTGCGCCGCGCGCTGGACGACACGGCCGCTTGACCGCCGACCGCCGCGCCCTCACATGCAGGCTCAAGGCAGTTATATGAGAGGGGTTTCATGAGCGGCACATCCACGGGCATCCGCGGCCTTCACCACCCGGCCTTCGCCACCAGCGACATGGATCGCACGGTGCGCTTCTGGCGCGACCTCCTGGGGCTTTCGCTCGGGGTGACCCTCAAGGAGGACGGCGAGCGGCAGTATTTCTTCGCCCTCAACGACACCGTGTTCGTGGTGTTCTTCGAGTGGCCCGAAGTAGAGCCGGTCCCCTACCACCACCCGGGCATGCCGGTGAAAGGGCCCAAGATCTTCGACCATCTGTGCCTGGAGATGGAAGACGAGGAGTCCCAGTGGGCCCTGGTGGCGCAGTTGGAGGACAACGGCTTCCCGGTGACGGACGCCGTGGACCACGGTCTGGTGCGCTCCGTCTACACCTTCGATCCCAACGGGATCCCGCTGGAGTTCACCCTGCGCAACCCGGCCACCGACCCGGCGCACACTCCCGTCCTGGCCGACCCGGCGCCGGGCCCGGCCGCCGCCGAGGGCAGCGCGCCGGGGGACGGCGGCTGGGCCGCCGGGGAGCCCATCGCGGAAGACGACCGCATCGTCACGGCGGGCTCGGGCCACGGCGCCTTCCCGCCCTTCCCGGGCAAGGCCGAGCCGCTGTGACGGACCCGGAGGCCCGCTTTCCGCAACCGGCGGGCGACCCTATGATGGTGTCGTCGCACCGCTGAGCGGCGCGGGCCCATGCCGGCGACGGTCGAGGTTCAGGGCGAGACCATTCTTGCCCGGGATGCGGGCGGCACCGAACAAGCGGTTACGGCGGACGTCCCGTTCGCCGACTGGGCGGAACGCTACCAGGAGGGCGCGAACAGGAACCGCCTGGACACCCCGAGCGTCGTGGGCCGAGCCGGACGAGGAAATCGTCTGCGTCACCCTGGTAACGGGCCCCGTGCCCGGGCGCGTTCATCGCTACAACGTAAGCCTGGACGAAAGCCTGGTCGCCGAGATCGACCGTCTGGCCGGCCGTCGGCCCCGTTCCCGCTTCCTCGCCGGGGCCGCCCGCGCCGAACTGGGCCGGCGCGGCCGCGGTGCCGCCTGATAAGGGCAACTGAGCGCCGCCCTCAGAATTCCTCCTGCCGCCTCCGCACCTCCACCATCTGCTCGCTCGCCTTGAGGGCCTCGTTGAGGGTGGTGACGCCGCGCCCTTCCAGGAGGTCCAGGAGCCGCACGAAGACCCCCGCCGTCACCATGGCGTCGCCCAGCGCCGTGTGGCGGTCGGAGACGGTCACGTCCAGGCGCTCGGCGATGGCGTCCAGGGTGTGGGACGGCGTGTGGTCGTGCAGGAAGACCGACAGCAACAGGGTGTCCAGCACGGGGTTGGGGAAGCTGATGCCGCATTCCTGCTCCTTGAGGCGCAGGAACTTCATGTCGAAGGCCGCGTTGTGCGCCACCAGCACGGCGTCCCCCACGAAGTCCCGGAACTGCGGCAGCACCACCGTGGCCGGCGGCTTGTCTTCCACCCGGTCCGGCGTGATGCCGTGGAAGCGGATGGAGCTTTCCGGGATGGCGCGCCCCGGATTGATGAGGCGGCTGAAGGTCTCGCCCGTCAGCACCCGGCCGCCCACCGCCCGGACGCCGGCGATGGACAGCATCTCGTCGCCCTGCGACGGCCGCAACCCCGTCGTCTCCGTGTCGAACACCACGAAATCCAGCTCGCGCAGGGGCCGGTCGCCCAGGTCCGGCGCCTCGGGATCGGGGCGCAGCAGGGAGAAGTCGTAGAACTCCGGGCGCGGCGGCAGATGGCCGGCCCCCGGGCGGTGCGACCGCTGCGGCGCCGGCATGGGCAGGCTCAGGCGCACCCGGCCCGTCTCCGGATCGGGCGGGCTCGCCACCAGGCGGCCGCGATGGTGGTCCAGCACCTCGCCCACCGTCAGGTGGGTGAAGGTGCCCACCAGGTGGTCGTTGCGCCATGCCGCCAGGGTGGCGTCATCCAGCCGGGGGCCCACCCACTCCAGCGCCAGCACGCGGGCGTCGCCGTCGGCGGCGGCCCACGCCTCCACGTCGCGGCTGTCGCTGTGGGCGGCGACGCGCGCCACCAGGCGCTCCAGCACCAGCACCAGGGTGTGGCTGTCCCCGTGGAACCAGACGGGCATCCCGGTGAGCACCAGGCGCGCCGAATCCGACGCCTCCACGCGGCGCTTCAGGAGCTGCAGGAAGGTCTGCGAATAGATGTCGTTCATGGGCCAGTGGCCCGTGATGGTGCGCCGGTAGGCGGCCGTCAGGTCCTGCAGCCGGGCGTCCAGGCTGGCGATCTCGCCGGCCAGGCGGCGCGCCGCCGACGCCTGTTCGGCGCCCGACAGGCGCGGCAGCGCCTCCGCCTTGTGGCGCAGGTCGCGCACCGTCGCCTCCTGGCCCTCCGTGGCGCGGCGCAGAAGATGGTCACGCTGCGCCAGGGCGTCGCGCTCGCGCGTCACGTCGCGCAGGGACAGGACGTAGCCTGTGGGATGGCCGGCGTCGTCCAGGATGAGGGCCATCTGGCCGTGCAGGGTGACGCGGGCGTCGGCGCTGGCGCACAGGAAGGGCACCGTGCCGCCCTCCGGGTGGGTCTCGGCGCGCCCCTCGCGCAGCCGGGTGGACAGGCGCTCGAAGGCATGCAGCACGGGCTCCGGCGTGATGACGGCGGACAGGGGCCGGTTCAGCCCCAGGGTGCCGTTCACGTGCAGAAGGGCCAGGGCCCGCTGGTTGTACAGCGTGATCTTGTGGTTCACGTTGCACACCACGATGCCCTCGGAGAGGGCGTGCAGGATGGCCTCCAGGCGGTTCTTCTCGTGCTCCGCCTGCTGCCCGGCGGAGGCCATGGCCTGCACCAGGCCGGTGCGGCTTTCCAGGTACTTTTCCGCCAGCGCCGCCACCGCCCGCCCCAGGGGCCCGGCGGTGCGCGCCGTTTCCAGCGAGGGCCGCGCGGCGGCGTCGCCGTGGACCACCGTTTCCACCTCGCGCTGGAGGGCGGCCAGCCGCCCCATGACGTGGATGTCCAGCACGGCCCACGCCACGGCCAGCGCCCCCAGCCCCAGCGCCCCCGCCCCGGCGGCGGCGAGCGCCGTGAAGGCCCAGGCATCACGGGCCGAGCCGGCGTCGGCGGCGGGCCCGCGCACGGCCAGGAGCGCCGCCGCCAGCGCCACCGCCAGCACCAGACCGGCGGCGGCGAAGAGGACGAGGGCCCAGCGGCGCGGCGTCATTGGCCCCCTCGCCGGGGCGTGCGCACCGCTTCCCAGAAAAGGCTCAGCGTCTTCAGGTCTTCCATGAAGGCATCCAGGTTGGCGGGCTTGGTGATGTAGGCGTTGGCCCGGTGCTGGTAGCTGTGCAGGATGTCGGCCTCGGAATCCGAGCTGGTCAGCACCACCACGGGGATGCTGGCGAGGCCCGGCTCGCCCTTGACGCGCTCCAGGAACGCGCGGCCGTCCAGACGCGGCATGTTCAGGTCCAGGAGGATGAGGTCCGGGCGCACGGCGTCGGTATAGGGAGCCTCGCCGTGCAGGTAGGCGAGCGCCTTGGCCCCGTCGTCCACCCACGTCAGGTCCGCGCCGGCCGAAGCCTCCTTGAGGGCCTCCTCGGTGAGCCGGGCGTCGGCGGGGCTGTCCTCCACCAACAGAATGCGCCCCGGCCGGGTGTCGTCACGTTTCATCCCACGCGCCTCCGCCCTCGGAAAACCGGAAGGGAACCGTGTCCGCCACGGTGAAGCGGAAGGTGGTGCCCTGGTCGGGCACGCTCTCCACCTGGATGGTGCCTCCGTGGCGCTCCACGATGCGGCGGCTCACCGCCAGCCCCACGCCCGTCCCGGGATAGGCGCTCTGGGTATGCAGCCGCCGGAACAGGACGAACAGGCGCCCCTGGTGCTCGGGCGCGATGCCGATGCCGTTGTCGCTCACGTCGAACGCCCAGGCGTTGGAGCACCGCCGGCAGCCCACATGGACCTCGGGGCGGCGCTCGGGATGGTGGAACTTGAGGGCATTGGACAGCAGGTGGTGGAAGACGAGCCGGATCTGGTGCGGGGTCCCCTCGATGGTGGGCATGTCGTCCACCGTGATCACCGCGCCCGTCTCCTCGATGGCCTGGTGCAGGCGTTCCATGGCGCGGCTGATCTCGTGGCCCACGTCCACGGGCTGGGGCGAACGGTCGGCGGCATCCACCAGGGCGTATTCCATGATGTCCTGCACCATGGCCTTCATGCGCCCGGCCGCCTCGGTCATGAAGCGCAGGTAGGAATCGGCGTCGGAATCGAGCCTGCCCTCGTAGCGCCGGCGCACGAGCTGGGCGAAGCCGCTGATGGAACGCAGGGGTTCCTGCAGGTCGTGGGTGGTGACGTAGGCCATGCGTTCCAGCTCGCGGTTGGCCCGGCTGAGCTCGCCCACCATCTGGCGCAGGGTGGTGATGTCCTGGCCCTGGGCCACCACGGCGAGCACGCCGCCCGTTTCGTCCATCACGGGGGCCAGGGACCACGCCACCACCCGCTCGTCGCCGTTGCCGCCTCCCACGCGCGTCTCGGCGCCCTCCACGGTCTCGCCCCGGGTGGCCCGGAAAAGGGCGTCGCGCGCGCCGCCGTCGCTCCCCACGCCGGGCAGCTCCAGGACGGAGCGGCCGAGAAGGCTGTCGCGCGGCATGTTGAACAGGTTCCGGGCCGCCGGGTTGACCCGGATGAGGGAGAAATCCGGCGCCCACACCAGGATGGGGGCGTTGGCGGCGTTGATGAGATCGTCAAGATAGCGTTCGTTGCGCTTGAGGGACGCCACCATGCCCTCCAGCAGCCGGCCCAGGCGGTTGAACTCGATCACCCGGCCGGGCCGGAAACGCACGTCGTCGCGGTCGTGGGCCACCGCATCGGCATAGGCCATGAGGTTGCCCAGCGTCCCCACCAGGAAGCGCCGCGCCAGGAGCCAGCCCGTCACGCCCAGGAGAAGGACCACGGCCGGGATGATGAGCATCTCCTTGAGAAAGACGTGACGCACGGTCTGGAGAAAGACGTCCGGCAGGGCGATGATCACGTGTGCCGCCGTGCCGCCTCCCGGCAGGGGCAGGGGCCGCGGCGCCGAATAGACGGTGCCGCCGCGCGTGACCGCGCGCCCCGCCGACGCCTCGGCCACCGCCGCCAGGCGCCGGCGCTCCGGCGTTCCGGCGCGCGCCGAGGCGGCCAGCAGGCGGCCGTCACGCACGATGCCCACCGCCGCCGCGTCCGTCGCCTGGCGCATGGCGGCCGCCAGGGAGAAGTTGCCGTTGAGCACCACGGCCCCGTAGAAGATGTGGGTGACGCGGCCCGTCTCGGGCATGCTCACGGGCAGGCCGCGGGCGAGCACCACCCGGTCGTCCGCGGTGGTGACCACGTGCCAGTGGTCATGCACGCCCTCGGGCCCGGGAAGAGCCGCCACGGCCGGGCCGCCGTCGGCCAGGGGGCCGCCGGCGCGCGCCACCAGGCCCTGGCTGTCCCTGATCGCCACGATGTCCATGTAGCGCCCGGCGGGGGCCGCCATGAGTTGCGCCAGCATGGCGTGCGCCCGTTGCACCCGGCCCTCGGCCAGGGCCGAGGCCAGGCCCCGGCGGCGCTTCATGGTGCGCAGGGCCCGTTCCACCTCGCGCAGGCGCTCCTTCATGAGCACGGTGACGACGCGGCTGCTCTGGTCGAACGTGCGGGCCTTCTCGCGCCGCGCCAGGTCGTCCACCCCGTGCCAGGCCACGGTCACGGCCACCATCAGGATGACCACCACCGCCCCGATGACGAGGCCGGCCGACAGGGTGCTCAGGCTGAAGGTGCGGGGAGTCTTCAAGGCGCCCTGTCCCCCGAATAGCGGAAGGCCCGGCGGGCATAGTGGGCGATGGCCTCGGGCGGTGTCTCGCGCGTCACGACAACGAAATCGCCCGAATAGACGGTGGGCACGGCCGCCGCCCGGCCCGCCCGCGCCAGCGCGATGGCCTCGGCCACGGCGACCCCCGCGTCATCGTTCATGCGCATCACCGTAAGGTCCAGGCGACCGGCGCGCAATGCCGCCAGTTCGGCGCTGCTGCCGCCCCAGCCGCTCACCGTGACCCCGGGACGGTCCGCCGCCCGCACGGCGGCCGCCGCGCCCAGGGCCAGGCGCGGGCTGCTGGCGAAGAGGACGTCCAGGCCGGCATGGCGGCGCAGGGCATCGCGCGCCGCGGCGCGGCCCGTCAGGCGGCTGCCGCGGGTGCGGTAGCGGGCCGTGAGCCGGCCCCCCGTCCCCTGGTTCATGGCCTCGACGAAGGCCCGCGCCCGCCAGCGGCTGACGGCACGCCACTCCGTTTCCAGCACGGCATAGGCGGGCCGGTCGCCGCTGTGCCGGCGGATGGCGTCGGCGAGCAGGCCGCTGCCCCGGGCGTGATCGAACCCCACGTACAGGAAGGGTTGCGTCTTTCCCCAGGCGCGCACGGGCGTGGTCATGTTCAGCAGGATGACGCGCGGCTCGGCCCGGGCCAGCAGGCGCTCCACGGTGCGCCGTTGCGCCGCCGCCGTCACGGCGAGCAGCAGATAGTCTGGGGCCCGCCCCAGGGCCCGCGCCACCTGCCGCGCCTGGTCGGTGACGGGGTCGCCATCCCGCGCGCCGGTGCGGTAGGTGTAGACCTGCAGGCGATAGGGAATGCCCAGGTCGGCGAGGCGGCCCTTCACCGCCGCCACGTTGCGCTGCCAGTGATCGGTCCCCGCGTCCGCCGGATAGATGATGGCGAGCCGCACGGGCGCGCCCGCCATGCCCCCGGGCGGGCGGGCCGCCCCCCGCACCCGCCGGCGCAGGGCGCGGAGCCGCCGCCGGTCCCGGGGGTGGGCCGCGAGCCATTGCGACAGGGACCAGTGGGTGCCCGCCGGCCCCATCCCCGTGCCCATGCCCTTCATGGCGGCCCGGGCGGAGACCGCGCCGGCCGTCGCCGCCAGAAGGCCCACCAGCAGCAGGACGGCGGCGACACGCATGGTCAGTCTTCGCCGCCGGCGCCCTTGCGCAGGGCGTCCAGCAGTTCCATGGGCAGCGGGAACAAAAAGGTCTGGGCCTTGTCGCTGGCCACGTTCTGGACGGCGGAGAGGTACCGCAGGTCCATGGCGCGGGGCGCGCCGGCCAGGGTGTGGGCCGCCTGGACGAGGCGCTCGGCGGCCTGGTGCTCGCCCTCGGCGTTGATGACCTTGGCGCGGCGCTCGCGCTCCGCCTCCGCCTGCTGGGCGATGGCGCGCACCATGCTCTCGTCGATGTCCACGTGCTTGATCTCCACGTTGGCCACCTTGATGCCCCAGGCGTCCGTCTGGGTGTCCAGGATGTTCTGGATGTCGTTGTTGAGCTTGTCGCGCTCGGCGAGCATCTCGTCGAGGTCGTGCTTGCCGAGCACGGAGCGCAGGGTGGTCTGCGCGAGCTGGCTGGTGGCGGCCTGGAAGTCCTCCACCTGGATCACCGCCTTCTCCGGGTCCACGGCCCGGTAGTAGATGACGGCGTTGACCTTGACGGAGACGTTGTCGCGCGAGATGACGTCCTGGCTGGGGACGTCCTGGACCACGGTGCGCAGGTCCACGCGCACCATCTGCTGGACCACGGGAATGAGCAGGAAGAATCCGGGGCCCTTGACGCTGGTGAAGCGGCCGAGGGTGAAGACCACCCCGCGTTCGTACTCCCGGAGCACACGGATGGCGGCGGCCAGGAAGGCCACCACCAGGGCGATGAGAATCCCCCAGATAACGTCCCCGAACAGCATGGCGGCCTCCGCGCTGGTTTGCCGTCCGATGGTACCGCGCGGCGAACCGTGAGTCGATTACAGCGGCTTTTGCGCGCGACGGCCGCCCGCCAGGACATTCCCCACCTACTTGGCGGGTACAATCATTACGTTTTATTGTCGTCCTTCGAGGCTCTTTTCAGGGAAAAGAGCACCTCAGGACGACGATCATACGGCGAATATGTCATAATAATCTTCATCTTGAGGTGCTCCGCCGAAGGCGGAGCCTCGAAAGATGAGGTACTCCGCCGAAGGCGGAGCCTCGAAAGATGAGGTACTCCGCCGAAGGCGGAGCCTCGAAAGATGGCGCCACCCGACGGGCGTTTGAGAAAACATGGGGAATGTCCTGCCGCCCGCCCCTTGCCGGCGGGCGGCCGACGCCTTAGGTTGGGCGCCGTGGGCCGGCTTAGCTCAGATGGTAGAGCACCCGATTTGTAATCGGACGGTCGGGGGTTCGAATCCCTCAGCCGGCACCAACAAAAAGCCCGCCAACTCAAGGGGTTGGCGGGCTTCTTCTTTGCCGGGCGTTACCCGGGAAACCCGTTTGGGGTAACACATGGGGTAACAGTTACCCCGTCGGCTGTTACCCGGCCGCCCAACGAAAACGGCCCCCGGGTCACACCGAGGGCCGAACAGTAACGAGGATCGCCGGCCACGCTATCCCGTCGCTTCCGTTTCCTCGGGATCGACGTGCGTCGGGCTTGTCGCCTGCCGGATCGCGGCCTCGCTCTTTTCACGTTCCTCCTTGGCCCGCTGCGCTTCCCGCATATCCGCCATATCCCCGGTTTCGACGTCGAACAACCTCATGGCGTTCACGATTTCGTCCGCACCCTCCAGGGCTGCGTCGCGGGCCTTCACGTCACTCGGGGCCGCCACGCGCTCGGCTTCCTTGCGCACCGTGCCCGCCATTTTGTCGTCCAGGCCCGACAGGTAGGGCCGGGCACTCAACACGGCGGCCGCCGTCTCAATGTCGCCGTTTTTGATGGCAGTGTGGAGAAAATCCAGCCGCTCCGCCCGACCGTTCAGGCCCCGAACATAGGTCCGAATCTCGCTGGCCTCGCTGGGCATGCGTTCGTTGAACACCGCTTCAATGTTGGCATCGGCTTGGCGGGCGTGCCGTCGCAGGGATTCCTCCGCGCCGCTCAAGCGCCGCGAAACGTGGTGGTACGCCTTATCCACCGCATCCCCCATCAGGCGGTGCCGCTCGGCTTCTGTCCGCGTGCTGTCGCGCATGATGGCGGCGCGGGCCTCGTGCAGATTGCCCACCGTTTTCTGTAGCTCCTGCCGGGCCGCGCGGGCGCCGCCCCACGGGTGGGCCGTCCTGTCAACGCCTTCAAGCCCAGCGTTGCCCAACACCTTGTCGAAGTTTCGAGCGTCAAGGCTCGCATGATTCAGTTTGTGTCCGCGTGTCGTCGGCATTTGTCTACTCCTACAGTTTCAATCGCTTCACGCTAAGAGAACCGCCTGTAATTTCCGATACAATACCGTATCTCACGGCATCGGCGGCGTGATCGGGACTTTTCGTGTCTACGTCTTCCGGCCGTTTTGGGTCGCGCGGCAAAGTCGGCACTGTCGCGAGGAAATACCAACACCGTTCGCTGACGTAGATGCCGGGGCGGTCCGGCTTGCCGGCATCGGCCATAAGCCGACGCATGGACTCCCACCCGGACAGCCTGTCCGCTTTCCGCGCGGGTTGAACCGTAACGCCAGCCCGCCGGTATTCGTCGGCCAAGCTACCCGCGCCGCTGCCATGCCGGCTGAACGTCGCGTCATCCGCCACGCCACGCGCGAGTATGCCCCAAGCGCCGCACTGTTCCCGAATGTCGCGCGCCATATCGGGCACCGTCATTTGCAAGCCCGTGTTCAAATTCCCGCCGTCCACAAAGGCTATTTCGTCCATCAAGACCAGACTGCCGCGCGGATAGAATTTGCCATCCGGCCCTTCGGCGCCGGGCGACTTGGCGATGATGTAGCAGACGCAAGGCGCGGCGGAGCCATGGTCCAAGGACGCAAAGTAACGCCATCCATAGATTGGGTTGCTGCCTACAGACCTTGCGTTCGCCTTGAGGTTGCGTTGCTGAAAGGGTGTCAAGCCTTGCAGGGCGTGCGTATCGGGCTTTTCTGGCCATGCGCGAATGACGTTTCTGTTCGCATCGAACACATGCGAGAAAAACGCGCCCCGGCTAATGTGCCAGTCGCCATTTAGCCATGCCTTCTGTAGCTCGGGATCAGTCGCCGTCGCAGCTTCGATTTGCTTACGATAGTCGTCGGGTACGTGCGGGTTGTCGGAGAGTACCGACGGCGCCGTGATAAACTCGCGTTGACTTGCGCGCTCGACATAGGGCGTCCAGGGATGCACGCCCGCGACGTGACGCTGCAAAAGCCAATGATGGCCGACGCCACCAGGGTTGGCGCTCAGGATCATGCGGCACGGCACGCCCGCTTTACTGCGAAGGCTGGATCGCAGCATATCTAGCGGTTGCGGATCACTCCACTGGCCAGCTTCGTCCGCGATAATGAGGCTGAACGATTGGCCTTGGAATTTGTGGAAGTCTTGTGCGCCCTCAATCTGGTCGAAGCGCACCACCGCACCCGACGGAAACTTAAAGACGTGGTCCGCCGCGTTGTGGCCAAGCGCCTTGCCATAGGCCGTGCGGAACAGGTTGTGGGCCTCGCCTTCAAGGTCGCGCAAGCTCGGAAAGTCCCGGCGCACGATCAACACGCGAGCGTTGGCGCCGTATTGCTCGATGTGGCGAAGGGCAAGCAAGAGGCACGCATACGACTTCCCGCCACCACGGCCGCCGCCAAGGAACAAGTCGTGTTCCTCCGGCGCGGCCAGCACGTGGGTTTGCCAGGGCGTCGGTTCGATGGTGTGGGCGTCACTCATTGCCGCTACCTTCCACCTTCCCCGGCGTGACGTTCACCATCCGTTCCCATTGGTCCGGCGACGTGGACGTCGGCAAGTTGATCTGCACCCTCGCGCCTTCGCCCGCGCCGTCCGCCGGGCCTTGTTCCCTGTACCCGTGACGGGCCTTGAGAAGGAACATGGCGGACGGGGCGTCACCTTGCCGGGCCTTCCCCAGGAGTAGCCCGACAAGCTCGTCATGCTCCCTTGCACGGCCCTCTGCGAGGGCGTCAGCGGCGGCCTCATCTTCGTTCTTGATCCGCCGGAAAGTGCGCCAATTCAGGCCCAATTCGGCCGCGATTTCGGTTTCCTTCGCGCCGTTTGCCGCCATGTTGCGGATGGTCTCATGGCCGCCAGAGGGGAGCTTCTTACGGGGGCGTGCCACCTTCAAAACCTTCCGTTTGTTACCCTACTGTTACCCTGATAGCACAATGCGGCGGACAAAACAAGCTTAAACATGCGAATTGTCGGGGTTTTCGTATAACCGGCCCGCTGAATGGCAATCACAACACCGGGCAGACGTCGCCTTTTTTGCCGTTGCAGGAACCCGGTCGGGGGCATCCCTGCCACCGCCGCGTTGCCGCGTTGTTCCAGTCGGGACAACACGGGACGAAAGGGACGTTACGGGGACGTTACGGGGACGGACTTGCCGGACGTGAGAGGGGACGGACGGGGACGGTCCCCCTACAAGGGGGACCCGTCCCGTCCCCTCGTCCCCGTCCCGTTGGCGGCGTCCCGTCATGGGTTTACGTACCACTTTTGATTCCACTCATAGACCAACGACCGGCGTTTCAGGGCGGCGCGGTAATCCCGAAGGTCTGCCTTGCGCTTCGTGCCAAGGCCCGCTTCCCTGGCTCGTTCGTTCCACTCTGGAACGGACAGGCCGCCCTTGCCGGCTTCCCGGAGAATGTCTGCGAGCACGCGGGCCGTTCGGTCGCCGTCGACAGTGTACTCGAGCGTTTCGGTACTCTCGGAGTCGACCCGGACCGTGTCCG